>JALONI010000004.1 GCA_025455015.1 Cyclobacteriaceae bacterium
GTTCGTTAGGCAACGTAGCCCTAAAAGCAAGATGTGAGAAATCCAACCAAAATACAAAAAAGGGTGTCAAAGAAAGCATGTGGCAAGATGTTTGCCCCGATTATCAATATGGACGGCTTGTTTTCTCCGTTGCACATTTTATCTTTGATATAGCGTTAAAAGAAAAAAGGCATGGTTTAGGTGTATGATGAAGATCAGCGCAGTCATTATTACGTACAACGAAGCGGCCAATATTTGTCGTTGCATCGACTCGATGAAAGACGTGGTGGACGAGATTATCGTGGTGGATTCTTTTTCGAAAGATGCCACGCCTGAGTTGGCTAAAGCTAAAGGTGTGCGTTTTTTCCAGCATCCGTTTACGAGCCATCGCGAGCAGAAGAACATAGCGCTGGCCCATGCAACCTATGAATACATCCTTTCATTGGATGCAGACGAGCATCTATCGGCCCACTTGCGGGAATCAATCCGCCAGGCCAAGGCAGAGGGCAAGCACCGGGCATACAGCATGAACCGACTTTCGTCATGGGGCGGCAAGTGGGTGAAGCACGGCAATTGGTACCCCGACCGAAAAATCCGCCTGTGGGATAGGCGGCTGGGGCAATGGGGTGGGGACAACCCTCATGAAAAGGTGATACTGGATGCCTCCGTGAAAGACGTTTGCCTGCTGAAGGGTGACCTCTTCCACAACGGCTACAAAAACGCGCAGGATGCGCTGCAAAAGATTCAGAAGTATTCCGATATATTTGCCCAAGAAAACCGCTACAAGCGGAAAAGTTCCATGTGGCAGATGATGCTCCATCCTACCTTCGCCTTTTTTAAAAGCTTCGTCATAAAACGGGGTTTTTTGGATGGATACGAAGGCCTCATGGTCGCGGCTGCCTCAAGCAGCCATGCTTTTTATAAGTATGCAAAGCTTTACGAGGCCAATCGCAGAAACGAACCGGAACACCTGGATGCGAACGTGCTGGCATCGCCCTCCACGTCCTTGGTAATCACTACATACAATCGGAAAGACGCGCTGGAACTGGTAATCCTTAGCGCATTGAATCAGTCGGTGCTACCCTCGGAGATAGTCATTGCAGACGATGGCTCCCGTTCCGATACGGCCGACCTGATCGCTTCGTACAACGAAAAATCGCCAATCCCGATTGTACACTGCTGGCAGGAAGACAATGGCTTTCGGCTTTCGGCTGTACGAAATCTGGCCATCTCCCAAGCCAAAGGCGACTACATCATCATGGTGGATGGCGATATCGTCCTGCACAAACATTTTGTCAGATCCCACCTACGCTATGCCGCACCCAACCGCTTTTTGCAGGGCTCTCGGGTTTTGTTGCAAGAACCCCTCACCTACGAGGCGATGGCCACCAAGCGCTTTTTGCCTCTGTTTTCCCCGCTTTTTTCCTATCGCCTGACCGACCTTGCCCGCACCCGCGGATGCAATCAGAGCTTCTGGAAAGCCGATGTGTACGAGGTAAACGGCTTTAACGAGGATTTTTTGGGTTGGGGCAGAGAAGATACTGAGTTTATGGTGCGTATGCTCAACGCAGGCAAACACTGTTTCAAGGTGAAGCTGGAGGGATTTGGGTATCACTTATACCACCCTGAAAGTTCAAAAAAGATGCTGGCGGCCAATCAGCAAATACTTGACGATGCCATTTCCAAAAAAAGCAAGCGCTGTACTAATGGCATCGACAAGTACAGCGAAGTGTTGGTCTCGTGAGTTCATGCCGCGATGTGGTGATTATGCCGTTTGGGCGGAAATCGCGTCTCAGCGATTGGCTTCTCAACACACATGCGCAACCCTTTGATATCATTCTCCTCTGCTATCATCGCACGGAAGAATGCAAGTTACCCTCGGGAAAAAACATTGCGGTCTTTGAATACCTCAGCTTCAAATGGTGGATGATTCACGACTTCTTTCAAGACCATCCGGAGGCGCTTAGCCGGTACGATTCCTTTTTTTTTATCGATGATGATATTGAAATAACCGAGCCGGATTTAAGGCGCTTGTTTTTGGTTTTCCGGGCATTGCCGCTGCAAATGGCCCAACCTTCACTCACTCGCGATTCGTTTATGAGTTGGCGGGCGTTGCGGCATAAGCCGTTGTCCGGTTATCGACTGGTGACTACCGTAGAGTTGATGTGCCCGCTGATGAAACGCGAAGCCCTGCAATGCCTGCTGCCTACGTTCAAACTGACGCAGTCTGGATGGGGAATTGACTTACTGTGGGGCAAACAACTACGGGAACGGTTTGGCCCGCGCCAGATAGCTGTCATCGATCGGCTGCAAGTGCGGCACGGAAAACCCGTTGGGCTGGGCGAACTGTACGAAAAAATACAGCAGCCGGCCAAAGCAGAGGAGGACAAACTGAGGGATCAATTTGGCATCCGGCACTGGCGCATACGTGAAACAGAAAGATTTCCGCTAAACAAGATCGCGTCCTTTATTCGGTACTTTCAACTCCGGAAGTTTTTTTCTGGAGCTGATGAGCCGCGATGAGCGCTGCCCAAGCCGTCATCACGCTTTCTTCTTCTGCTCGGTGCGAGTAGGTTTCCCGAATGAAGGTTCGGGCCCGCTCCCTCATGCTTGAAAATGCGAGTGAATTTTCAGAGAGTTCCGCCACCACCCGCTCCACGGTCTCAACAAACGACACGATGTTGCCGTTTTCGATGGGGAAACAAGTGGTCGGATTCATGAATTCTCTTCCCGCCTCCCCGTGATAGCCGACCACCACACAGCCACTGAGCATTGCCTCGGCCGGTGGCAGCCCAAAACCCTCGATGTTCCCAAAATTTAGCATGACGGAGGCCTCGCCAAAGGCCTTGGCAACTACCTCCTCGGGGCCCTCCACGCAGGTAAGCTCAAAGCCCCTCAACTTGTTTCGGCTGCCGAGCAGGCTGATCACCTGTGTCACGTCCTGCCGATTCTTGAACGAGAGATACGCGATCATTTGTTTTTTGGGCGACTGCGGCTGAAAACGTGTTGCATCGATGGCGTAAAAAATCCGGTAGACGGCCCGCTCGGGGAAGGCAAATTTTAGGTACCGGAAGTTTTCCTCCGACACGCAGATGGTGCCAAGGCAAGAGGTGAGATCGTACGGGTTTGAGAGGCGATGAGGGGTGACGGGATACCCCATGAACGTATAATAGGGATTCTGGTTATAGATCACTTTGGCCCATGGTCCGTGAAATAGATCATAGGCCAGATAGCGATAGCGATTTTTGGAGAACCTTTTTTTCAATCTTCCCCAAAGGCCTGCGGTGGAACGGTTGTGGTTGACCCACACGCCCAAATATTCGGGCATCACCACAATGTCATCGGACTGAATCAGCGATGTGTTCCAATAGACCACCGGTACCTGGTGTGCGAAATGCGTGAGCCGGAATCCTTTACGGGTATGCAAGGCAAAAGCACGGTAGCCGTGGCGATTCAACAACTCAATGTGGCGATACATCATCTTCACGCCACCAGAAAAATAGTCCGGCAAATAGTAGAATATTCGCACGAGGGCAGGTTTTAGGTTAAGGGTGCAAGGTAGAATTTAATTCTTTACTACCTTTGGTGTCGTATGGAGGAAATACTTGAGCGCCCGCACTATTCCCAATCGGAAAAAGAGGCCATCTTCAACCATGAGTTCCTCCCCCACATCAACGCCATGTATAACTTTGGCTACCGCCTCACCCTGGACCGTGACGATGCCAAGGACTTAGTACAAGACACCTACCTGAAGGCGTACCGGTTTATCGATTCTTTTCAGCAGGGAACTAACGCCAAGGCTTGGCTGTTCCGCATTTTAAAAAACAGTTTTATCAATGATTATCGAAAGAAGAGCAAGGAGCCTTCGAAAGTCGATTATCAGGAAGTAGAGACGTACTACAATTCGGAGGAGGTAGACCGGCAAATCACCCCGGATTTGAGGGTGGAGTCGCTCAGCAACATGATTGGCGATGAGGTGTCCAACGCGCTCAACTCGCTGGACGTAGACTTTCGCACCGTCATCATTCTTTGTGACCTGGAAGGGTTTAAATATGAGGAAATGGCCAAAATACTGGATATACCCATCGGCACGGTGCGCAGCCGCCTGCACCGCGCCCGCGCATTGCTAAAGGAAAAACTAAGTCACTATGCCAAGGAAATGGGTTACACTAAATCATAGCCTATGAACACCCCTCAGGAACCCCACAAGAAAAAGGAAGACTGTAGTAACCAGAACGAATGCCTGAAGTTGTTGCAGGCCGTATTGGATGGCGATGCCACCCCCGAGCAGCGCGAGCATTTCCTGAAAGAACACCTGGAGGGATGCATGCCGTGCTACAAGAACTACAACCTGGAAGTAATGCTGCGGGAAAAGATAAAAACCAAGTGCTGCAGCGAGGCCCCCGGAGACCTGATGGAGGCCATCAAACAAAAGGTCAGTCAACTCGCCTCGCGTTAGTACCATCATGGCAGGCAAAGCACTTATTTTTTCTGCCCCCAGCGGCTCGGGCAAAACCACCATTGTCAAGCACCTGGTGGCCACCAACCCCGACCTGGGTTTTTCCATCTCTGCCTCCACCCGCGACAGGCGAGGCCGCACGGAGGAAAACGGCAAAGACTATTACTTCCTCACCCCTCAGGAGTTCAAAAAAAAAATTGATACCGATGAATTCATCGAGTGGGAAGAAGTGTACGCAGGCAATTTTTACGGGACACTGAAATCTGAAATCGAGCGTATTTGGGCGGCCGGTAAAAACGTCATTTTTGACGTGGACGTAAAAGGCGGCATCAACCTGAAAAAATACTTTGGCGAACGGGCCCTGTCCGTGTTTGTAAAAGTGCCCTCGCTGCACGTGTTGCGCGCGCGCCTGAACGAACGCGGCACCGAAACACCGGAAAGCCTGTCGCGCAGGTTGTTCAAGGCCGAGTTCGAAATGACCTTCCAGGACAAGTTTGACGTGGTTCTGGTAAACGATGAACTGGCGCATGCCAAAGCGGAGGCCCAGCGGCTCTATGATGCGTTCAGAAAAAAAGCCACATGAAAATAGGGCTTTTTTTTGGCTCGTTTAACCCCATTCATGTGGGGCACCTCATCATCGCCAATGTCATGGCCGAAAACACCGATCTGACCAAAGTGTGGTTGGTAGTCTCGCCCCAAAATCCCTTCAAACCCAGCCGCGGGTTGTTGCATGAGTTTGATCGCTACGACATGGCCAAGGCGGCCGTAGCCGACCATTACAAAGTAGAGGTATCGGACGTGGAATTTCACCTGCCACGCCCCAGCTACACCATTGATACGCTTACCCACCTGGCAGAGAAATTTCCGGGCAAACAATTCAAGGTGATTCTGGGGGATGATAACCTGGTTCAGTTTTCGCGGTGGAAGAACCACCAGCAGATTCTGGATCAGTATGGACTGTACGTGTACCCGCGCCCGGGCACGCAAGCCCATGAGTGGAGCACCCACCCCGCCATCAACTACGTACAGGCACCCTTGCTGGATATTTCCGCCACATACATACGTCAATGCATACGCGAGGGCAAAAGCATACGTTATCTGGTGCCGGAGGCAGTGGAGCGAATGATTGAGCAAAAGCATTTTTATCGCAATTAAATGCCGGTAACAGAACCAAAGGCGTCTTTATCCGTTGTGTTGATTTGTGCGCGCGCTACATGAAAATGAGTAAGAAGCATTTCTGGCTGGTGATAGCCTTGCTGGCCATGGCCCCCGGTGTACGCGCGGGTGGCATCCGCGGTCAGGTGAAAGCCGAGGATGGCTCGGCACTGGCCTACGCCTCCATTTTTGTAAAGCAGGCGGGCACCGGTGCGGCCTCCGACCTGGATGGCAACTATGAGCTGGCGCTGGCCCCCGGCACCTACGAGGTGTTATTCCAATACTTGGGTTATGAAACCATCAGCCGGCAAGTGACCGTAGGCGAAGGCGTTGAGACGATCAACGTCATCCTCAAAACCCAAGTGGTGGTTCTGAAAGACGTGGTGGTGCGCGCGGGCAACGAAGACCCTGCCTACACCATCATGCGCAAGGCTATTTCCAAAGCCAAATATCACATTCAGCAGGTAGATGCCTATTCTGCCAAAGTGTATGTGAAAGGCAAAGGCCAGTTGAAGGACTACCCATGGTACGCGAAAAAAATGATCGAGAAGGAGGGCATCACTAAAGACCGGCTGTTTGTGTCCGAGTCCGTCAGCGAAATAAAGTACACGCGGCCCAACAAGTTCGAAGAGAAAGTGATAGCCGTGTATAGCAATGGCGATGCCAATGATACTTCGCCCAATGCCTATGTATTTGGTAGCTTCTATCAGCCCGAAATAGCCGAAACGGTTTCTCCATTGTCGCCCAAATCGTTTTCCTACTACCGGTTTGAATACCTGGGCACCACGCGTGACGGAACCCACGAGATCAGTAAGATACGGGTGATACCGCGATCAAAAGGCGACAACGTTTTTGACGGGATCATTTTTATAGTGGAAGATGCCTGGAGCATCCACAGTTTGGATTTGCATGCGATCAAATTGGGGATACACTTTTATGTGAAGCAGATATACAATCCGATACAGGCCACCCCCGCCCGCGAAAATGGCACCGCCTGGATGCCTGTATCACAGCAGTTTCGGGTGGAGGGCAAGGTTTTTGGCTTTGACTTTGAATATACCTACCTGGCCACCGTGCGCGACTACCAGATTACCCTAAACCCCGAGCTGCCCGCGGAGTTGGTGGTCATTGACGAGAAAGTGCAGAAAGAGGAGGCCAAGCGGGTAGAGCAGAAGTTTTCGTCAAAAGGAAAGGACATTCAAAAGCGGCTGGCGGAGGGCAAGGAAGTGACGCGGAAGGAGCTAAACCAAGTAATCAAAGAATACGAAAAGCAGGAGATACGCGAACAGAAAGAACCCGATGTAGTGTCGGCCAGTGTGTTTGACATTGATTCGTTGGCATACAAAAAAGACTCAGCCTTTTGGGCGAACATCCGCCCGATGCCGTTGACCAAACAAGAAGAGATCGGCTACAAGATCAGTGACAGCCTGGCGCAGGTTGAAAAAAAACGCGAAGCCGGAGATTCGCTCAAGCCCTCCAAGAACAAAGGATTTCAGGTGTGGGATGTTTTACGGGGCGACCGGTACAAACTGAACGAAACATCCGATTTTCAGATTCATACACCCTTTGGCGGCTTTAACACCGTGGAAGGATGGAACCTCATTTACAAGATGACCTACTACAAGCGGTGGGCAAAAAAAGTAGGTGTCGATACGCTTCAGTCTGACCGCGTCAAACGTCCGGTGATTTACCGGAGGCTGGCGATCAGCCCGATTGCCCGCTATGCATTTGCGCGCGAAACGCTGTCAGGCATTTTGCGCATCGACTACCGCAGCCCCACGCAGCGCTATACGCTGGAAGCGGGCCGCTATGTGCAACAGTTTAACGAGAGCGATCCGATTCATCCGGTGGTGAACACCATCACCACATTATTCTGGGCCGACAACCTGATGAAGCTGTATGAGCGCGACTTTGTGGAGTTGAATGTGAGGCAGAACCTCAGCGACAAATATACCCTACGGGCAGGCACCACCTGGGCGCGCAGGCGCGAGTTGGTCAATAACACTAACTTCACGCTCTTCCGCGCCAACCGCGAGGAGTACACGCCCAATGCACCGGTGAATGTAGAACTGCCCGACACACGGTTCCCCACCCACGAAGCCTTCGTGGCGCATGTGGGGTTGGAGGCGCGCCCCTGGCAAAAGTACCGTATGCGCAACGGCATCAAACAGCGCATTAATTTTTCATCGCCCACGTTTTTGCTTGACTATCGAAAGGGATTCTCAGGCATGCTGGGGAGTGATGTGGACTTTGACTACCTGGAGGCGGGGGTAAAGCACCAACTGCGTTTTGGCATTCGAGGTACGCTTGATCTATCGCTCAAGGCAGGCAAATTCCTGACCGATGACCGCCTGTATTTCATGGACTATCAGCATTTCATGGGAAATCGCACCCCGTTTATCACCACCGACCCGGTAGGCAGCTTTCGCTTGATGGACTACTACCAGTTTAGCACACGCGATCAATTTTTTCTGGCCAACGTGCACTACCACTGGCGGAAGTTTTTAATCACGCGCATCCCCAAAGTACGGTTGATGGGCATGACCGAAAACCTGTTTGTCAATTATCTGACCACACCCGCGGCTGGCCGCTACACCGAACTCGGCTATGGGCTCGAGGGTATTTTGCGCGTGTTCCGCCTGGAGGCGGCCATCGGCTTCCGCGATGACCAAATACAAAACTTCAACTATGGCTTCCGCATTGGCATAGCCACCTCCATCAGCGTCAATTTCAGCGACTAACCCGCGGGGGTGGTTAACTTTACTCCACCACTTCAGCCGCGATCACGTTTTCGAACACGAAATCTGTTTCGTTTTGCAAGTCTACATAGATGACCGCGTCTTTGGTTACCCGGCCCGCCAGTATCTGTTTGGAAAGCTCATTTAATATTTCGCGCTGAAGCACGCGCTTCAGCGGGCGCGCGCCATACTGCGGGTCGAAACCCAACCTGGCCAGCCGCTCGCGGGCTGCATCGCTCACATCCAGTTTCACCCCACCTTCGGCCAAGCGCTGGCGCACTAAGTTCACCTGGATGTCCACAATCTTGCGGATGTCGGCCTGACTCAGTGGGCGGAACATGATGATTTCATCGATGCGATTGATGAACTCCGGGCGCACGGATTTTTTCAGCAAATCCAGCACCTGATCTTTGGTGTCTTCCAGCACTTCGAAATAATTGGTGTCGGTCATTTTCTCGAAGTTTTCCTGAATGATGCCCGACCCGATGTTGGTGGTCATGATGATGATGGTATTTTTGAAATTGGCCACGCGCCCTTTGTTGTCCGTCAGGCGTCCATCATCCAGCACTTGCAGGAGTATGTTAAACACATCGGGGTGCGCCTTCTCGATTTCGTCCAGCAGAATCACACTGTACGGCTTTCTGCGGATGGCCTCCGTCAGTTGGCCGCCCTCCTCGTACCCCACATAGCCGGGAGGTGCCCCGATCAGTCGGCTCACGGAGTGACGCTCCTGGTACTCGCTCATATCAATACGCACCATGGCGTGTTCGTCATTGAAGAGATACTCGGCCAAGGCTTTTGACAGTTCGGTTTTGCCCACGCCCGTGGTGCCCATGAAGATAAACGAACCAATCGGCCGCTTGGGGTCTTGTAGCCCCGCCCGGCTCCTGCGCACGGCATCGCTCAGTGCCTTGATGGCTTCTTCCTGACCGGCCACACGTTTGCTCAGTTCTTTTTCTAAGGTGAGCAGTTTTTCGCGTTCGCTTTGCAGCATTTTGGATACCGGTATGCCGGTCCACTTGGCCACCACCTCGGCAATGTCTTCACTGTCTACCTCTTCCTTCAAAAGCTGCTGACCGTTTTGCAGTTCTTTCATTTGCTGCTGTGCTTCTTTCAAACGTTTTTCTGCTTCGGTCATCTTGCCATAGCGGATTTCAGCCACGCGTCCATAGTCACCTGCTTTTTCGGCCTGCTCGGCCTCAAACTTAAGTTTGTCCAGGTTTTCTTTTTCTTTTTGGATGCCGGCCACAATGGCTTTTTCACTTTCCCACTTGGCCTTGAGCGAATGCCGTTGCTCACTCAGTTCGGCTATTTCTTTGGTGAGCGAGGCTTCTTTGTCTTTGTTTTTTTCCCTGCGGATGGCCTCGCGCTCAATCTCCAGTTGCATGATTTTGCGGTTCAATTCGTCTAACTCTTCGGGCAGCGAATCCATTTCCAACCGCAACTTGGAGGCGGCCTCATCCATCAGGTCAATAGCCTTGTCGGGCAGAAAGCGATCGGAAATGTAGCGGCTGGATAACTCCACCGAGGCAATGACCGCATCGTCTTTGATGCGCACCCCATGGTGCAGCTCGTATTTGTCTTTGATTCCCCGCAAGATCGAAATCGAATCGTCTACCGAGGGCTCATCCACTAACACGGTTTGGAAACGCCTTTCCAGTGCCTTGTCCTTTTCGATGTATTTTTGGTATTCTTTGAGCGTGGTGGCACCAATGGCGTGCAGTTCTCCGCGGGCCAACGCAGGTTTCAACAGATTGGCCGCATCCATGGCGCCTTCGCCACCGCCCCCCGCGCCAATCAGCGTGTGTATTTCATCAATAAATAAAATGATTTCGCCATTGGAGTCAGTAACCTCTTTGATCACGGCTTTCAAGCGCTCTTCAAACTCGCCTTTGTATTTGGCCCCGGCTACCAGCAAGCCCATGTCCAACGACACAAGCGTTTTGCTCTTGAGATTTTCAGGCACGTCACCATTCACGATGCGTTGCGCCATGCCCTCTACGATGGCGGTCTTGCCAACACCGGGTTCGCCCAGCAGGATGGGGTTATTTTTGGTTCTGCGCGAGAGTATCTGCAACACGCGTCTGATTTCCTCATCGCGCCCAATGACCGGATCAATTTTCCCTTTCTTGGCCAGCTCGTTCAGGTTTTTGGAGTAGCGCTCCAGCGATTTGTATTTCGCTTCCGCATTCGGATCGGTTACCTGACTGCCACCGCGCAGGTCGTGTATGGCCTTGGTCAGTGCTGGACGCTCCGCCCCGGCATCTTTCAACAACGCGCCCGCCTTTTCTTTACTCTGAAGCAACGCCAGCAGCAGGTGCTCAATGGAAATGTAGTCGTCTTTGAACGTGCGCAATTCCTTTTCGGCTGTCTGCAATACCGCGTTGGAGGCAGCCGACAAATACGGTTGCTGACCGCTGACGCGCGGATAGCTTTGCACTAACTCCTCCAACTTGCGCGACAACAGCGTTGCGTTGACACCTGCCTTTTTAAACAGGTAGCCAGACACATTTTCATCCGTTTCCAGAATGGCCTTGAGCAGATGGCCCGGCTCAATGGCCTGTTGCTGCAGGCTGGTGACAAGCTCGGCCGACTTCTGCAAGGCTTCTTGCGATTTTATCGTGAATTTCTCAAAGTTCATGGCAATAGCAATTGGGTACGGTGGACAGGTATCAAAAGGCAATCCATGAGCGATTTGGAAAAATTTGCGGAAATAGTGACAGGAAAAAGTTCATGTTTTTAACAAAGAAAGCCAAGTTGACGTGTGGCGTGCCAAGATGGTTGTCGGCACAGGTTGGCCGTTCACCCTTTTCTGTTGCAACTCACCGCCTGTTTGCGCACAAGCACTCGGGTTTGACATTGTTTTTGCCTTGCACGAGTGTAAAAGTGGATAGACATGCGCATACCCAAGATTCTTTTTTTCGGTGCCGTGCTCACGGGCTGTTGGTTGGCAACGCCCGCGGTGGCGCAATACACGACTAGTGTGGGGGCCCGTGTTGGGGGCACCTCGGGCGTCACGCTAAAGCATTTCTACAAACCCTCGTTGGCTTTTGAAGGGATTGTTGGTGGCTTTGCTAACGGTATGAGCCTGACCGGCTTGGTGCAAAAGACGCTGCCGGCTTTTGATACGCCCGGGTTGAGTTGGTACTATGGGGGCGGTGCCCACTTGGCATTTTACAACGATGAGCGCCTTTATTACAACCGGTTTGGCCGCGAGTTGGGCGATCGAAGAAACACGGCTGCAGGCGTGGGCATCAATGGCATTCTGGGACTGGAGTACCGCTTGTCCGATAACCTGCCCCTTTCCTTTTCGATGGATGTGAAACCCTTTGTGGAGTTTGGCCCGGAGGGCTACGCAGGTTTTGCGCTGGATCCCTCGCTGGCCATTCGGTTCATTCTGCGGTAAGGTAGGTTAGCCCGGTTGCGTTTCTTTTTTCAGGTTCACCAAAAAGCCGAAGATAGCGGCCGTAAAAAACATCAGCAGGCTGTAGATGGCAGGCGGCACACTCATGGCCGAGTTGCCAAGGGCATTAAGCGCAATGTACACCGCCAGCGTGCCGTTATGGATGCCGATCTCCATGCCAATGGCAATGGCTTGCTTGCGCCCGACCTGGAAGAGCCGCGGCAAAAAATAGCCCACGGCCATGCTCAGCACATTGAATAGCAGCAAGGGCCATCCCAATTGCCCGATGTTGTCAATCAGCACTTGTTTTTCGCGCAGCGTCACGGACACGATAATGACCACCAGCAGCAAAGCCGATACGATCTTTACCGGTTTGTCCATCTTGGCGGCAAAGCCAGGGGCCCGGCTTTTGATGAGCATGCCAATAGAAACGGGGACCAGCACGATGGCAAACACTTCAATCACTTTGCTAAATGGCATGGGGATAAATTGCCCGGCCCCCATAAAAAACTCCATCGAGTAATTGACGATGATGGGTAACGTAAACAGCGTAAGCAAGCTGTTGACGGCTGTGAGCGTGATGTTCAGCGCCACATCGCCATGGGAGAGGTGGCTGTACAAATTGGCCGTGGCCCCACCGGGCGAGGCGGCCAGGAGCATCAGGCCCACACACAACTCCGGGCTGAGACCGCTGACCCGGGCTAAGACCAAACAAAGCAAAGGCAACAAAACCATCTGACTGATCAATGCGATGGTCATGGCTTTGGGGTATTGCGTTACACGCTTGAAGTCGTTGAGCGTGAGGGACAGGCCCAGGCCGAGCATGATGATGCCCAGGGCCACAGGCAGAAATAATGTGGTGGCGGCAGACTGTTGCATGCGGGAAGGTACTATATCTTTAAGGCATGGAAAAATTTTCGTTGCCCATACAAGTGCGCTGGTCCGACATCGACCAGAACCGGCATTTGCGTCATTCGGCCTACTATGACTATGGTGCCACCGTGCGCATTGCCTGTTTTTCGGCCCATGGGCTTACCAATTTAAAATTCGAAGAGCTGCACCTGGGCCCCATCCTCTTTCGCGAAGAAGCCATTTTCAGGCGCGAGATAAAATTCGAAGACCGGATAACGGTAAACATGGTTGTCACGCAGGCCACCCGCGATTTTGCCCGGTGGAGCATACGCCATCATTTCCACAAAGACGATGGCACCCTGAGCGCGATCATCAACCTGGACGGGGCATGGATTGACATAGTAAAACGCAAACTCACCGTGCCCGATGATTATGTCCGCACGATTTTTGAGGATTTTCCACGGGACAAGGATTTTGCCTGGTCAGAACCAGCGAGCAAATAGCCGCGTTAGAGTTCCCCCAGCACCCACCGCTCCACCACGCTCGGGTAATGGGCATGTTCCAGTTGATGGATGCGGCCGGCCATCTCTTCGGCCGTGTCAGTAGCCTGTACGGGGCAGGTGGCTTGAAACAGAATGCGGCCTTCGTCATACTGTTCATCCACCAGGTGGATGGTGATGCCCGTGGTGTCGTCACCTGATTTTTTGACCGCCTCGTGCACGTACTTGCCGTACATGCCTTTGCCGCCAAACTTGGGCAATAGGGCGGGGTGGATGTTGACAATGCGATGGGGGTAGGCCCGTATCAGCCGGGGCGGCACCAGCCACAGAAACCCGGCCAGCACCAAGTGGGTAATGCCTCGCTCGCGCAGCCACATGACCACGTCATCGCTTTCGCGGAATTGTTTTTTGTCAAAGACAAACGTTTCTATGCCATGGTTTCGCGCGCGCTGCAAGGCAAACGCATCGGGGTTGTTGCTCAACAGGGCCGCCACGCGCACGCGCGCGTGGTTTTTGAAGTGGTTGAAAAGCGCTTCGGCATTGGTGCCGTTGCCCGAAGCAAGAACAGCGAGCTGGTACATTATTGACGATGAAACGTGTTTTTTAGCCTAAAAATCAATTTTATTGGAGAACATCCTCAACGGAGCTGCAAATTAGCCCTATTTTATGCCATGCTTGCGCTTTCTATTACTGACCTTTTGCTGGCATGAGGGTGGAGTAACCACCGAGAATGTGGGCAAAGGCCGGCCGGTAAGTTGGAAAAACATGGCAGAGGCGCTCTCATAATGACTAACAACAACGCGCTACGCCACAAACGCCATGCTCAAAACACCCAACAGCATAATGGCCTTGCACCACTGGCTCACGTGGTAGTAATCTTTTTTGGTGTCAGCCCGATACAAACGCCACGTAAGCCATGCCAACGGAATGAATAACGTAGGTAGAAAAAACAGCATGGGCAACGCTGCGTACGCCACGTTGAGCCCGATTACGAGCCAAACAAACACCGCCAAGACACCATAGGTAAACTGCTTTGTTTTTCGGATGCCCCACACAATCGGCAGGGTTTTGCAGCCAAACGTATTGTCGCCCTTCAGGTCTTCCATGTCCTTGGCAATCTCGCGCACCACCGTGATAAAAAAAGCGAACAACGCGTAGATGTATATCAGAACCGAGTGACTTTGGTACAATGCCTCCACCATCAGAACGGCCGCGCCCGTCAGCAGCCCAATCGACAAATTGCCAATCAGCGGAAGGCGCTTGAGTTGGTTGGAATACGCCCACAGAAGAAACGCTGACAAGAAATTGGCGGTCCCGATCAACCAACTCAAGCCCGAGCCAAGCGCCACGCCCAGCAACGACAAAACGGTGTGGAGCAACAACGCAAACCGCCTTGGCAGCCACTTACCCACCACCACACGCTCCGGTTTGTTGATCAAATCGATCTTGACATCGTAATAGTCGTTGATGACATAGCCCGCAGCGGCAATCAGAATCGTAGACGATGCCAGCGCCAGCAGGCGCCAATCCAGCAGGGTTTCCGGAGAAACCAGAAACCCTGCCGTGCAATATTGGGTCAACCCGATGATCAGCAGGTTGCCAAACCGCGTGAGCCGGATCAACACCGACAAAAGAGGGGGACGCGTGGGCATCCGGCAAAGGTACCCCTAAATCAAAACCGCAAGGCCACCATCAACAAATAATTGCGCCCTGCCTGTGGGAAAAAGAAATTTTGCCGTATGGGATTGGTGGGCCCTGCGAGATAGCCATAGGTGAACCCGTTGGATTCATATTCGTGATTCAAAAAATTGTTAACCAATAAACTCACTGCTACCTCGCGCATGCCCCGCGGCCGTAGCGTGTACGAAAGCCGCAAGTCATTGACGAAGTAGGCATCAAGCTGGCGAGCCGGGTTGGCGGTGTTATCCAAAAACTGGCGGCCTACATATTTCTGCAACAAGGCGATCTCGAAGGCTTGCACGGGTGCGAACCGGAAGGACGAGGCGGCTATCAAATTGGGCGAGAACGAGATGTCGGTATTGCGGTAGGTGTTGCGGATTTCCGTGAACTCGTCAAAGTTGGGCCCGTAGTCATAGAGCACTTCGGTGAACTCGGCAATACGATTGCGGCTGACGGTGGCATTGCCCGACCAGGTGAAACGATCCGTGAGGCGAAACGTCCCATCCACTTCCAAACCGAGGCGGTAGCTCCGGGGCACATTCGTGCGGATGTTTGCCCCCACATCGTTGATGGCTCCGGTCAGCACCAGTTGATTGCGGTAGTTCATTGAATAGAAGTTGACATGCAGTCGATGGCGGTCGGTTTGGTTACGCCAGCCCACTTCCAGGTTTCCAAGCTCCTCAGCGCGGGGTGCCCGGGTGGTGGAGCCGTCCACAAAGTCATCGCGTACCGGCTCGCGATTGGCCACTGCGTAAGAAGCGTACAGGTGCTGTGTGGGATTCAGGCGGTAGGTAAGCCCGGCTTTAGGATTGAAAAAGTTGAACTGGGCTGCGATGTCAAAATCAAATTGGCGGTTTTCGCGGCCGCGGGTGTCGTAGCCAATGCGCCTGTATTGCAAATCGGCAAAAAGCTCCAACCCGCCCGTGAGCAGCCAGGTCATTTTGCCAAAGATGTTAAAGTCGGTTTTCGTGCCCGTGTTGAAATAGTAGCGATGATCATTGGCTACCCCCATGGGCAAGGCCGACCAGATGATTTCGCCAAAGTGATCGCCCTCGTAACGATTCCACCCGCCACCCAGTACTGCGGAGGTCTTGGCCGTTCGGTATTCGGCCGACCACGTTATGCCGTAAAAGTGGTTGTCCAGCCAACGCCTGCGCACCAGATCGGTTGACCCAAAGGCCTCGGTGCCAACCCGAACGGTATCCAGCCCATAGTTGGCGTGTTCATCGTTGTACCGAAACTCCTCGTAGAAACCCCGGCCGCGCGTATAATGCAACGCACCATTGAGCGTGAGTGCAGCGGAGGCGCGGTGCGAAGTGTGCAGTTGCGCGTGGTCTTGTTGGTAGTTGTCCACCTGATCCGGATAGGTGTAAATGTTGAATGTGCGGTTGCCGGAGTTGAGCAAGTGCGCGGTTTGTTCGGCATTCCAACCTTCCGCGGCTGCGGTGATCAACATGGCATCTCGGTCTCCGCGCAAGCGCGACTCGGGCACGCCATACCAACTTTGGTAGGTGATCTCGCGCCCGCCAAACAAGATCGCCTTCACCATCGTTTTCTTGCCGTAGTAGCCGCCCGAAGCATAGTAGGATTTCAAGTCGGACGAGGCACGGTCAATAAACCCATCGGAGGCAATGCGCGACAGCCGGCCATCGAAGGCAAAGCGCTGCCCGATCAAGCCGGTGCCAAAAGCCACCGTGTTGCGCCAGGTGTTGAATGAACCGTAGGAGTTCACCACATCGGCATACGCGGAGTCGTTGCGCACGTTGGTTTGCAAATTCACGGAAGCACCAAAGGCCGCGGCCCCGTTGGTAGAAGTGCCCACGCCCCGTTGTATTTGTATGCTGTGCACGGAAGAGGCCAAATCGGGCGTATTCACCCAAAATACATTTTGGCTTTCGCTGTCGTTGAGCGGAATGCCGTTGATGGTCACATTGATGCGGGTAGCATCGCTGCCGCGGATGCGCAACCCGGTATAGCCAACCCCGGCCCCTGCATCGGAGGTGGTTACTACGCTGGGCGACCAATTCAGCACAAAAGGAAGATCCTGGCCAAAATTCTGTTTTTGGATTTCCGCTTTTTGAATCGTGCTGAATGTGGTGGGGTTGCTGTCACTGGCCCGCGTGGCGCGTATCAGCACTTCATCTGTCATGGTCACCGCCTCGGCCAACACAATCACGCCCTCCTCGCCCGGCCGAAGCACCACGCGTTGGGGTTGATATCCCACAAAGCGAACGTCCGCCTGTTGGGCCGTGGTTTGCGTGGTGAATGCAAAGGCGCCATCAGCCCGCGTCACCACGGTAAGGCCCGATCCCAGAAGCGTTACCGTAGCCCCCGGCAACGGTTTGTTTTGGTTGTCTTTCACAACCCCGCGTAAGCCCGTTTGGGCGTGCGCAGGCAGCCATAGTGCCATCGCCAAAGCTACCGTTACTGCTTTTACCATTAGTATTTGATGTTTAAGCCTTGCAGCGCACACAAGGGGAGTGTGATGCAAACTTGTTTCCGACCCGCGGTCGGATTGCCTGTCCCTTCGGCCGCATTACCGGCATCAGGTTCTATGGGTATGATCTCAGCCCGTTCTGTTTAGGCACCCCTTGCCGCGAACCTTTCGCGACAGCACAAAGGTATACCAGACTTTTGTTACTTTGCAAATCCGCTCCACAAGGCACCGGCTATGTACAAAGCAACCATCGATCAGCACGTTTTTAAAATGGAGAAATCCGACCACCAGTGGTTGGCAAACGGGGTGCCGATTGCGTGGGAGTTGGTGGAGGTGACAAGCGGGTACTTCCACATCATACACAATCAAAAAAGCTACACCGCAGAAATTGTCAAAGTCGACCCCGCCACCAAGACCTATACCATCAAGCTGAACGGGCGTCTCTATTCGGTTGGGCTCAAGGACAAGGTCGATTTGCTGTTGGAAAAGATGGGCATGGCAAATGCCGCGGGCAACAAGGTAAACCACCTCAAAGCACCCATGCCGGGGCTCATCATTGACCTAAAGGTGAAGGCTGGCGATACCGTAAAGCCAGGCGATGCCTTGCTGATACTGGAAGCGATGAAAATGGAAAACGTGCTCAAATCGCCAGGCGAAGGCACAGTGAAATCCGTCAAAATCAAAAAAGGCGACAGCGTGGAGAAGGGGCAAGTGCTGCTGGAGTTTTGACCGGGCCCGGTCACCCATCAACCGCCTTCCTACCGCTCCATGAGCGCGTGCTGAAATAGGTGTTGGCTGCGGGTTGCGGCCGTTAGCCTCACGCCTTTTTCACCAGAAACTGCTCCAGGTCTTTCAACTTTAAGATCCCTTCGTAATACGCTTTGCCAAAGATCACGGCAAAGATTCCCATGTCGTTAAGGCGCTTGATGTCGTCTACTCCGCGCACGCCCCCACTGGCCAAAATGGACAGTTCGGGAAATTGCTGGCGCAACTCCTCGTAAAAAGAAAAAGCAGGCCCTTCCAATACGCCATCGCGCGAGATGTCAGTGGATTTGACATACTTCAGCCCACGGTCGTAAAAGTAGGCTAGGTGTTCAAACAGGGTGAGCTCGGCTTTCTTTTGCCAGCCGCGGAAGGCGATGGTTTTTGACTGGATATCGGTCACATCCGCGCCCAGCGTCATCTTCTCGCGCCCGTAGGTAATGATCCACGAGGCGAACAGTTCGGGGTGGGACACGGCTATGCTGGAAGCGGTGATGTAATCGGCCCCCGACTCATACGCTTTGCTGATGTCCCCATCGGTGCTGATGCCCCCGGTAAAGTCGATTTTCAAATCGGTGTAACCGGCAATGGCCTGCACCACATGGTAGTTCTGCGGGCTTCCTTTTTCGGCCCCATCCAGATCCACTACGTGTACCACTTCAATGCCGTGGTCTTCAAACCTGCGGGCCAGGTCAAGGGGATTTTCGTCATAGGCTTTTTCGCTGAGCGGATCGCCCTTGCGCATTTTTACCACACGGCCTTTGCGAATCGCAATGGAAGGAATTACTTGGATCATCTTACGTCTTGTTCAAACCTACAAATACTCATTTTGCCTCAACGGGCAGCGCCACCAGTGTTTTGTCCCACATCAGCACCAACAGCAGCTCTTCTTCGTCCTTTTCGATGGCGATGGTAAACTGCTCAAATTCCTTTTCCTGTTGTACGGAGGGCACCTCTGCCGTAAGCACGTCTTTGGCCGGATCGCGGTTGGCCTGGCCATTGAAATCTACGCCCCACTGCCCGTATTCTGAGTTGAAAATAAACTGCCAGGACTGCTCGTCCGGCTGGGTGAAAAAACTGTATTTCCCGGCTTTCAATGTCTTGCCCTGAATGAGCAGGTCGCGATTGGTTTCAAACACCGTGGCCTCGTTGGCTCCGGTGCGCCACACCTGGCCGTAGGGCACCAGGCCCCCGAAAATCACACGCCCTTTTTTGAACGGGCGATTGTAAAACACGCTGATTTTTGTGCCATCGGCCTCGTATCTCACTTCCTGCTCCGGGCTGAAGGATTTGGTGTAGTAGAAGCGTATGAACAGGTAAGCCCCCAGCAAAAGCGCCAATAGGATGCCCAGAACGATGGTGAGTTTTTTCATGGCGAATAGCGCGTTTGGCTCAATTAAGTTTCGAGTTTAACATTTTTAGCCCGGATTATGCAAATATTCACAATTCAGGCCATACTTTTGTTCAAAACATCCTAAGCGTTATGTCAGTTTTTGGAGTGGTTATCGCCTTGTTTATTCTCGCCATCGCGTGCGTGTGGATTCTTCCCAACAAAAAAGTGAGCGACAACGAGCACGACATCAAGCACTGATGCGGCTTATCCCATGCGGATTTGTGTTTTTTGCGGGTCGGCTTTGGGCCGCGAGGCCGTTTATGCCGCAGCCGCGGCCGAGTTGGGCCGGTTGATGGCCGAGCAAAAAATCGCTTTGGTGTACGGTGGGGGCAATATCGGGCTCATGGGTACCGTGGCTGATAGCGTGCTGGCCTACGGAGGCCAAGCCATCGGTGTGATCCCGCATTTTTTGGCCGCCCGCGAGGTAGCCCACCAGCACCTGACCGAGTTGATCATGACCGACAGCATGCATGAGCGCAAAAGGCGTATGGCTGACTTGGCCGATGCTTTTATTGCCATGCCCGGTGGGTGGGGAACGCTGGAGGAACTGGCGGAGATACTCACCTGGAAGCAACTGGGGCTGATTGATGCGCCCGTGGGGGTGTTGAACACACAGGGTTTTTTTGATCCGCTGCTGGCACAAATGCGCCACATGGTAGGCAGTGGTTTCCTGGCCGATGCTAACCTGCACGGGTTGGCGGTAGAAGCGCACCCGGCTGCGCTGCTGGCACGCATGCGATAGTGCCTTTTGCATCGCCCGCAGGGCTACGCTCACCCCCGCGCTACCCAGACTGCGGCCGGTGGGGGGTCAACATTCCGCGGCCATTTGAAATGCCTTTATCCGTTTTGCGCTCTGGCAGAAAGTTTCCGTACATTTCAGTTGTGGAAGTGTTTGCCGTACGTAGTTTGATTGGCTGTGCGCTGGTTTTTGTTCTCTCCCTGCCTACCCGCGCGCAAACGCTGGGCTTTGCGCTGGCGAACGGTAAGTCGCGCGTGGAGTTTCCTATTGAAGTGATCAACAACCTGGTGGTTTTGCCCGTCATCATCAATGGCCAGCTTCCCCTCAAGTTTATTTTGGACACCGGTGTGCGCACGGCCATCCTGACGGAAAAGGCGTACACCGATATTTTGAATCTCTCGTACTCGCGGCACTACATGATATCGGGTCCGGGAGGCGAAAAACTCATTGACGCCTACATCACCAACAACGTCACGTTGGACATCCCCCCCGGGGTACACGGGGAAGGCCACGCGATGTTGGTGTTGGAAAAGGACTACCTGGAACTGCGCAATTTTTTGGGCATTGATGTGCACGGGGTGCTGGGCTATGAATTGTTTAGCCGCTTTATGGTGGAAGTAGACTATGAACGCAAAACGCTGACGCTGTCACGGCCACACCGTTTTCGCAAAGCGCGCAAGTACGAAGTGCTGCCCATCACCATCGAAGACACCAAGCCGTACGTGCGCGCCCGCGTCCACCTGAATGATTCCACCTTTTTTACCGGTAAGTTCCTGGTGGATAGCGGGGCCAGCCACGGCCTGTACGTAGACAAAGACAGCAATGACACCATTCAACTGCCGCCCAAACGCATCCACAGCATCATTGGCCGCGGCCTGGGCGGGGTAATCACGGGCGAAATTGGCCGCATCAAGTCCATCACCCTGGGCAATTTCAACATCGGTGATTTGATCGCCAACTTTCCGGACGCCAACAGCTATTATGACACCTTGAAGGCCGCCCGCGATGTGTTTCGAAACGGCTCCATCGGAGGCGAACTGCTCAGCCGCTTCAATGTGGTCTTTGATTTTCCGGGCGAGCGCCTGTACCTCAGACGAAACGCGCAGTACAAAAGGGAGTTTTACTACAACATGAGTGGGCTTACCGTGCGGGCCAAGGGCTCGCAATTGAAGCGTTTTGAGGTGGACGAGGTGCGCGAAAATTCCACCGCGGCCCGGGCGGACATCCAACGGGGCGACATTGTCCTGTCGGTGCAGGGCTTCAAAGCAGCCGATCTCACGCTTGCGGAAATCAACAGCTTGTTCAGCTCTAAGCCAGGCAAAAAAATCAAACTTGAGATCTATCGTGCGGGGGCCACGCTGAGGCGGGAATTTTTGTTGGAGAGCCCCATTTAAGGTCGCTACCGGGCATTGTCGCGCCACAACGCCACCAGTTGCCCCTTGCGTTTTCGATAGGCCTGCTGCAAGTAGGCATGAGTGCGCTGAAACTTAAGCGAGTTCTTCAGCACCCGATAGAGCGACTCGGCATTCAAATCTTTTTTCAAGATGAAGTTCAGCACGCCTACGGTGGCGGCCTCGTGATAGTTGGAAGACTTCATGACCGTGATGGGGATGCCCTTGGTTTGCCGTCTCCGCGAAAGCGCCCGGATGGACGTCTTCAACTCCTCGCGACCCAGGTTATCGTCAAGAACGATGTATTGCGGCTGGAAATGGGCCAGCCGCTCAAAAGCACTGGTCAGGTCAAAGGCAAATTCCGCCACCATTCTTCGCCCCGGCACTTGTTTCAGGCTTTGAAAAATGCGCGACAGCTCAATCGGATTGTTGCCCAACACCAAAATCGTCATCTCCTCCTGCTGCGTCTCCGTCATGTTTGTATATACGGCAGTTTCCCCTCGCGCGGATGTACGGCAGCGCGTCTTGTTGAAGGCCGCCCCGCGAAACCCCAATAGCCCTTTAAACAAGTGTTGGTAGGCTGTTGAGGTTATTCGTTGTAGATTCCCCGCAAATTTTATGGGCATGACACGATCGTTTTTCCTCATCCTTTTGCTTGGTGCTGGCCTGGAGCTCGCCTCCCAACCCATGCAAACCCCTGAGTCGTTTTTGGGCTACCCGCTGGGCGACCGCTTTACGCGGCACCACCGCATGGTGGAGTATTTTCAGTATGTGGCTTCGGTGAGCCCGCAAGTGCGGTTGACGGAGTACGGAAAAACGTATGAGCACCGCCCGCTGCTGTATGCGGTGGTCAGCACAGCGGAGAACCTGAAAAACCTGGAGCAGATACGCGAGGATAACCTGAGGCGTGCCGGGCTGCTGGCCGGAAAGCCCACCACCCAAGTAGCCATTGTTTGGTTGAGCTACAACGTGCACGGCAACGAAGCCAGCAGCATGGAAAGTGCCATGAAGGTGTTGTTTGATCTGGCGAATGCCCAGAACACACAAACACAGCCTTGGTTGAAAAATACGGTGGTCGTCCTTGATCCGTGCCTGAACCCCGATGGGCGCGACCGGTTTGTTAATTTCTTCTACGAAAACGGAGGCCTGCCGGCTAATGCCGATCCGCAAGCGCGCGAACATCGTGAAACCTGGCCCCCCGGCCGCAGCAATCACTACCTGTTTGACCTCAATCGCGATTGGGCCTGGCTGTCGCAAACTGAATCGCAAGCACGGTTGAAAATCTATAACCAATGGATGCCGCACGTGCATGTAGACTACCACGAGCAGGGCTACAACAGCCCCTACTATTTTGCGCCCGCGGCTGAACCGTACCACGAGGTCATCACTCCGTGGCAGCGCGCGTTTCAGAACACCATCGGCCGCAATAACGCCAAGTACTTTGACCAGCAGGGCTGGTTTTATTTCACGAAGGAGCGGTTTGACCTGTACTATCCCAGCTATGGCGATACCTACCCCACGTACAGCGGGGCCATCGGCATGACCTACGAGAAGGGGGGCATTGGCTCCGGATTGTTGGTAACCACCCGCGAGGGCGACCCGTTGACGCTCAAAGATCGCGTGGCGCATCACTACACCACAGCCCTCTCCACCATTGAAGTCGCATCGGCCAACGCCAGCCAACTGATCAACGAGTTTGAAACATTTTTTCGTGACACCAATGCGGGCACGGGCGCAGCCTACAAAACCTATGTGATCAAAGCCGGCAACGCACCTGACAAAATCCGGCAACTGACCGCCTGGATGGACGCTCATCAGATTCGCTATGGTCACGCTTCGGCCGCCAAAACGGCCCGCGGCTTTGACTACCAAACCCAACAGGTGGGCAATGTGAGTATTTCAACCGATGACCTCATCGTGCCCGTGGGCCAACCCAAAGGGCGATTTATCACCACGGTTTTCGAGCCGCAGTCAAAATTGGCCGACTCGCTCACGTACGACATCACAGCCTGGAATTTGCTGTATGGCTACGATGTTAAGGCGCTGGCCCTGGCAGAAAAGATCAATGCCGACAAGGCCTACCAACCCAAGCCCACAGAGTCCGCGGTAGCCACCCCAGGCGCGTATGCCTATTTGCTGCGCTACCAGTCCGTAGCCGATGCCCAATACATTGGTGCGCTGTTGCAAAACGGCATCAAAGTGAGGGTGTCACGGAAACCTTCCACCTGGCAAGGAAAAAAATTTGAGCAGGGCACCGTTGCCATCACGCGCAGAAACAATGAGGGCGTGGCCAACTTTGATCAGGTGGTTACCGAATTGGCCCGGAAGCACGGGCGCGGGCTAACAGCCCTGGCCACGGGTTGGGCGGATCAAGGATATGACATTGGCTCGGGTGAATGGGTCTTTGTGGAATCGCCCAAGGTGGCCATTGTAGGGGGCGATCAAACTTCGTCTTTGTCGTTTGGGGAGGTGTGGCATTTTTTTGAGCAGGTGGTTCATTACCCCGCCACCGTACTGGGCACAGACTATTTCCGCAGCGTGGATTTATGGAAGTACACCGTATTGGTATGCCCCGAGGGCCAGTACCGCATCTTTGACGATGCCACATTGGACATGATCCAGCGGTGGGTAAGCGATGGCGGCCGGCTGATTTTGATTGGCAGCGCTGTTACTACCGTGGCCGGAAAAACGGGATTTGACTTGAAGGTGTACCGAAACGAAGACAAAAAGAAAGAAGCAGAGAAGAACGAGAAGGAGGCCAACGAAAAGGAAGGCCTGGTGCGCTATGAGGATGCCGAGCGAAGGGACCTGTCAAACTCTATTTTTGGGGCTATTTACAAAGTGACCATCGATCGCTCACACCCGCTGACGGCCGGCTTGGGCGATCATTATTTCTCGCTCAAAACCAACGATCGGCATTTCGACTTTTTGGAGAATGGATGGAATGCGGGCGTGATCAACGGTAAGGCCAAACCGCTGCAGGGGTTTGCGGGCTATCAAATCAACCGCAAACTGGACAACACGCTCGTATTTGGTGTTGAAGATAAAGGGAAAGGGAAGATCGTGTATTTTGTGGACAACCCCTTGTTCCGCTCGTTTTGGGAAAACGGCAAACTGCTGTTTGCCAATTCGGTTTTTTTGGTGGGGGAGTAACGGCAAAACTTCACGAACAACTTTTTTGGTGCTTTTTGCTAATTTCGTCCATTATCAAGTTTATGAGAAAAAGAGTCTTTGTGGCCACACTCTGTTTAGTGGCGCTGGTAAGTTGTAGTCCGCAACTTGTACTGAATAAGTCCGCTCAGTTTTCGGTACTAAACGTGCAATTGCAGATATCGGATGAGGTTCCACAAGCGGTGGCGAGTACGTTGCAGACCCATTTCAATGACTTCGTTGACGAGTTTAATGGCGGCCAACACAAGTTTAAGATAGCAGTTGCCGAGTCCGATTCAGCCGCGTTGACGATTCGTTTTCTGGCCACGCGATTGGTAACACAAAATCAACAAGCAGCAGGGGTTTTGGTGTCCGCGCTAGGGTTTGCGTTACCTCTTTTGATGATCGGCTCTGGCGCTGATTTTTTCTTGACCTTTTGGTATTTTCCAACCGTCCAATCACCCATTGAGTTGTATTTGTCTCCTGAAATCAACGACTCAGCAACCAATCCACTACCTCAGATTTTTTCAAGCCCCGGTTTTCTCAGAAGTGAAGAACGCCAGATTCAAAAACATGGAGTACACTTTCAGCGCTTTTTGAAGTATACATTCAACGTGCTGGAAAACAGCTATGGAAGGCGATAAAATACCTACCGGCTAGGTATTAGAGAGATTCCCTTTATTGAATTCGCGCGAGGCACCAGCACCCCAAACTTCAAAGGGCTATCATTTAAACTGCCTACTTTTTACGACCTTCGCGCATGGCCGAAAAGAAACTTTTTTTGCTCGATGCATACGCGCTGATCTACCGCGCCCACTTTGCCTTTACCAAAAACCCGCGCATCAACTCCAAGGGGCTCAACACCTCCGTGCCTTTCGGGTTTACCAACACCTTGCTGGAGGTGATCACCAAACAGCAGCCTACACACCTCGGGGTGGCCTTTGATACAGCCGCCAAAACGTTTCGCGATGAGCTGTTTGCCGACTACAAGGCCACCCGGCAAGAAACCCCCGAAGACATCCGGTCGAGTATACCCATCGTCAAGGAAATCATCCGGGGGTTTGGAATACCCATCATTGAACGGGACGGCTATGAGGCCGATGACGTCATCGGCACACTGGCCACCCAGGCCGCCACGCAGGGCTTCACCGTATACATGATGACGCCCGACAAAGACTATGGGCAAATTGTAAAAGACAACGTATTGCTGTACAAACCCGCCTACATGGGCAATAGCGTAGACATCCTGGGGCCAAAGGAAGTATGCGAGAAGTGGGACATCCAGCAGGTGTCGCAGGTCATTGACATACTGGGCTTGCAGGGCGATGCTTCGGATAACATCCCCGGCATCCCGGGCGTGGGCCCCAAAACCGCTGCGGACTTGATCAAGCAGTTTGGCACGGTGGAAGACGTGATTGCCAATGCCTCGCAACTGAAGGGCAAACTGAAAGAGCGCGTAGAGCAGTTTGGAGAACAAGCCATTCTTTCAAAAAAGCTGGCCACCATTGTAACGGATGTGCCCATTGCTTTTGACGAGGAAGGCTTGCGATACACCGGGCCACAGGAGTCGCTCAAGCCTATTTTGGAGGAGCTTGAATTCAAGACCATGTTGCCGCGTATTTTTTCCACGGGCAATTCAACTACGGCCTCTGCGGCCGTGGCCTCTTCGCCCCCGGCCGCCCAACTGTCGATGTTTGCAAATGCGGGGGCTGCCGAGACCCCGCCCTCGAGGGAATTGAATATGGCAAACGTGGCCTACACGCGCGTGGAAACGGCCGAAGCCCGTGCCTCGCTGGTACAGCGATTGAAGCAGAGCGCCACCGTTGCCGTGGTGATGGTACCGGATAGCGAGTTGCATTTTGATTTCCAAGTGGCCGCGCTGGCTTTTGCCGTGCAGCCGGGAGAGGTCTTTTATGTAGCCGATGCCCAACAGTATCTATCGGAATTTGCTACCGTGATGACGGATGCAAAGGTTGGCAAAACGGGATATCATCTCAAAGAGGTGCTGATTGCCTTTGGCAAAGTGGGCATCGAGACAAAAGGCGTTTTATTTGACGCCATGCTGGCTCATTACCTGATTGAGCCGGAGGCTTCGCATGATTTGGGCATCCTGTGCAAACAGTATAATCAGTATGCGTTGTCGGAGGCATCCGGTTTTCAGGCGGTGTGCGAGCAGGCCGATCAATTACTCCAACTTCGCCCGCGCCTGTGGGCCGACCTGGAGAGCCGCAGGCACACGTTGCTGCTGCGCGATGTGGAAATGCCGCTGATGAAGGTGCTGGCAGCCATGGAGCGCGAAGGCGTGACCATTGACGAAGAGGCCCTCAAGTGGATGTCGGAAGGGTTGCGAAAAGATACCGATCACATCCAAACAGAAATTTACCAACTGGCGGGCATGGAGTTTAACATCGGCTCGCCCAAGCAACTGGGGGAAGTGCTTTTTGAAAAACTCAGATTGGCAGACAAAGCCAAGAAAACAAAAACGGGTCAGTACGCCACGGGCGAGGAAGTATTGATCAAACTGGCGGAAGAACATCCTATCGCCAAAAAGATATTGGAATACCGCGAATATGAGAAGCTGCGGAGCACCTATGTGGACGCGTTGCCCAAAATGGTGAGCCCCACGGACAAGCGCATCCACACGGATTACCGGCAGGCCGTGGCGGCTACGGGGCGGTTGAGTTCCAACAATCCAAATCTGCAAAACATACCCATCCGCACGGAGCGCGGCCGCCAGATACGCAGTGCCTTTGTGCCGCGCGGCAAGGAATATCGGTTTATGTCGGCCGACTATAGCCAAATTGAATTGCGTATTGCGGCCTCGTTTGCCAACGATGCTACCATGATTGAAGCCTTTCGCACCAAGCGCGACATTCACTCGACCACCGCGGCCAAAGTGTTTGGCGTGCCGCTGGATAAAGTTACGGCCGACATGAGGCGCAAGGCCAAAGAAGTGAACTTTGGCATCTTGTACGGAAGCACGGCTTTTGGGCTCTCTCAAAATTTGGGCATCAGCAAAACCGAAGCCAACGAAATCATCGAATCCTATTTCAAAGAGTTTTCGGGCATCAAACGGTACATGGACGACTCGATCAACTTTGCGCGCGAGAAAGAATACGTGGAAACAATTTTGGGCCGCAGGCGCTACCTGCGCGACATCAACAGCCGCAACATTACCACCCGCGGTTTTGCCGAGCGCAACGCCATCAACGCGCCCATTCAAGGCAGCGCGGCCGACATCATCAAAATTGCGATGGTGAACATTCACCGCTGGCTGCAAAAGGAAAAACTAAAGACGCGAATGATTTTGCAGGTGCATGACGAACTGATTTTTGACTTGCACCAAGACGAGGTGGATGTGGTAAAGCCCAAGGTGGTGGAGTTGATGATGCATGCCGTGGTGCTGGACGTACCCATGGAGGTGGAAGTGGGCATTGGCAACCATTGGCTGGAGGCGCATTAATTGCCCAAGCTGAAGTTTGATGACGTATGAGACATAACTGCATGGAATCATGAAAAGGTGGCCCGGTATCTGGTTGGTGGCGTTGATCGCTTGTACAACGCCCACGCCCGAGCGCGATACGCCAACCACGGAAAAATGGTGGAAGGAAGCCATCGTGTATCAGATATACCCCCGCAGTTTCAAGGACAGCGATGGCGATGGTGTGGGTGATTTGAAAGGAATCATATCGCGGCTGGACTACCTCAAAAGCCTGGGAGTTGACGTGGTTTGGATAAACCCGATCTATCAGTCGCCCAACTTTGACAATGGGTATGACATCAGTGATTACCGGACCATCCAGCCTGAGTTTGGCACCATGGATGACTTCGATCAACTATTGCGGGGATTGCACCAACGCGGCATAAAGCTCGTGATGGACTTGGTGGTGAATCATTCCAGCCATGAGCATGCGTGGTTTCGGCAATCACGCGCCAGCCGTACCAATCCCTACCGGAAATATTACCACTGGTGGCCGGCCGAGAAGGGAAAGCCAAATCCCCGCTTCAGTTTTTTTGATGTGGCGGGCGATGCGTGGCAATATGACTCCGCCTCTGATGCCTACTACCTTCATTATTTTGCTGACCAACAGCCGGATTTAAACTGGGAAAATCCCCAGGTGCGAAAGGAAATACATGACATCATGCGCTTTTGGGCCGACAAGGGCATTGATGGGTTTCGTTTGGATGCCTTTCAATATGCTGCCAAAGACACAGCCTTTCCCGTGTTGCCCGCAGGCTACGAAAAGAATATTGCCCAGCACTACGGCATGAAGCCCGCATTACATGTCTATCTTCAAGAGATGAACAACGAAATCTTTAGCGCCTACGATGTGATGACTGTGGCCGAGGGTGCCGGCAGTTCGTTTGCCGATGCCCACGCGTTGGTCGATGAAGATCGGAAGGAATTGAACATCGCCTACCATTTCGATGCCATCGACATTGGCAAAGACAAAGGCCGCTATGACTTGGTTGAATTCAAGCGCGTGTTCTCCCGATGGGACAGTGCCTTTGCGCGCGATGGCTGGCTGGCTGTGTACCTGGCCAATCATGACAATGCGCGCATGGTGAGCCGTTTTGGAAACGATTCGGATGCCTTTCGGACAGTATCCTCCAAGATGCTCACCGCTTTTTTGATGACCATGCGGGGCACGCCCTTTTATTATTTCGGTGACGAACTGGGCATGACCAACATTCGGTTTGACCACATCGAAGACTATCGCGATATCGAAACCCGGAACAAGTACCTGAAAGCCAAACAGGAAGGAGCCGATTTAGACCAGTTCATGGAAACGCAGAAGCGCATCGCTCGCGATAACGGACGTACCCCCTTTCCATGGGACAGCACCGCACAAGGTGGGTTTACCACGGGCACGCCATGGCTGGCGGTGAATCGCAATTACCGCCAGATAAACGCGGCTGCCCAAGAATCAGACCCGCAATCGGAACTCAACTTCTTTCGTGCGGCTGTAACGTTGCGAAAACAAAACCGCGCCCTCGTTTATGGATCGTATGCACAACTGGCCCCCAAGCATCCATCAATCTATGCGTACACACGCACGTACCAAAACGACAGGTGGGTGGTGGTGCTCAACTTCTCAGACCAGCTCGTGCGCTGGCAAAGCCCTGTTGATTTGGCGCATGCCCGGGTGCAGCTCAACAACTATGACCAACACGAAATCGGCAGCTACCGGCCGTACCAGGCCGTGGTTTATCAATTACGCCCATGACCCTACCTTTTCCAACAAACGCTTGGTGGCCCTGATGCCCTCCGGTTCCGACAACTCGCTTCCTTCGTATTCAATGCCAATGTAGCCGGTATACCCCGCGGCCTTTACAATGGGTAACATTTTGGCATAGTCCGTTTCAATACAGTTGCCCGTAGCGTCAAAGTTATTGGACTTGGCGCTGACGCCCTTGGCAAAAGGCATCAGCTCTTCTACCCCAAGGTATCGGTCATACATTTCCGCACAAGGCGATTCCCACATGTCTCCTTTTTCCCTGCGCACGCAAAAGTTTCCAAAGTCGGGCAGCGTGCCGCAGTTCGGCAACCCTACTGCGCGCATGACACCGCTCAGCCATTTTCCATCGGAAGAGTAGCCCCCGTGGTTCTCCACAATCACGTTGATGCCCAGCGGCTGTGCGAACTCGCTGAGTTTGCGCAAACCATCCGTGCCTGCCTTTGCCACTTCCTCGGCCGTGCCGATGCCAAAGCAGTTCACGCGTATGCTGTGGCATCCGAGAAATTTGGCTGCCTCCACCCACTTGAAATGATTTTCCACGGCCTCTTGTCGTTTCTTGGCATCCAGGTTGGCCATCTCGCCTTCGCCATCGCACATGATCAGCACGCTGGTCACACCCAGGTCGTCACAGCGCTTTTTTAGTTCGGTCAGGTAAGCGGTGTCTTTTGCTTTGTCTTTGAAAAACGAGTTGACATACTCTACGGCCGAAATGCCAAAGTCGTTTTTGGCTTTGGCGGGAAAATCCAGATTAGTAAATTCATTGGCGTAAAGAGCTTTGTGTAAACTCCATTCAGCCAACGAGATTTTAAAGAAGGGTTGACGATCGGGCGGGGCAACCGAGGTAGAATCGGTCGTTGTCTCGCGGGCCGACTTGGGTGAGCAGGCCTGCCAGAGCGGGTGTGCGAATGTAACACCGGCCGCAGCCCAGCCAAGTGTTTTGAGGAATTGTCTGCGGTTGTTCATGGGGTGGGTTTTTCAGGAGAGAAATGTAGGTTTTTTTTGAGGCAATCAATAGGGTTTGAGGGCCCAACGTAGACTGCCTTTATTTAAACGGTTGCCTGCGCCCGTAGGCCGAGAGCGTTGTACGTACCGGAAAAAGTATTCGGTGAGATGGTTCCAAACAGACAATCGAAGTTTTTCTACGGGGTAATGGAGGTTTGTGGCGTGCGTAAATATGACTGTCAAAACGCCTGCCCGTGTGTTTTTTTCATCAGAAAATGGGCCACCGGTTTGACGTGTCTCGCCAATTGCACAGCCATGTTGCTCGTCCACTCGCGGCCAAACAAGTTTTGAATCTGTCGGCCCGCCCACAGCCGCTTTTTGAACAGGGCGTTCCACCGGGCGGCATAGTCGGCCTCCAATTGGGCGCGCCCGTAGCCAGGATTGACGCAGAAACGATGCACATACTCGCTCACTACGTTGGCCGAATGAATGGCCATGGCCATGCCGTTGCCACACAGCGGGGTGATCATGCCGGCCGCATCGCCTGTCATCAACACATGGTTGTACACAGGCTCCTTTGTTTCAAAAGTAATCTCGTTGATCACCTCGGGTTTGTCAAACAGAAACTCAGACTCCGCAAAAATGCGCTTTAGAAAGGGATTGCGATGAAGTACGGCTTTTTCCATTTCCGGAATGTGTCCGTATCGTTTCACATTGTCGCGATGGGTGAGATAGCAGAGGTTTGTCTTGCCTTCTTCAATGCGGCTGATGCCGCAGTACCCATCGTTGAAATTGTGCAGCGCAATCACATCGGCTGGATGGTCTGTGCGGATGTGGTACTTGACACCCACATACGGTGAGCGCTTCTTGATGAAGGAACGCCCCAGCGACACATCCAGGCGCGAGCGTTTACCAAAACTGCCCAACACCACATCGGCCCGAACGGTTTTGCCCGCGGTCTGTATGTCAAATCCATCGCCTTCGAACGAAAGCGCGGTTACCTCGGTATTGTCTGACACGGTGGCACCCTGCGCGCGTGCCTTTTCCACCAGAAATGAATCAAGCGAATAACGACTGATGCCAAAGCCCCCCAGGTCCAGCGGTATTTCGGCCAACGCCCCGTTTACCGAGGTAAGCTGAAAGCGCGTAAACCGGGGCGGTGAAAATTTTTCGGGGAAAGCATCCAACGATTGGAGGTAAGGGATGACCTCGTTGGAAATGTACTCGCCACAGACGCGGTGAAACGGGTAGTGCTTGCGTTCAAATACGGTGCATGGCACCCCGCGTTTAGCCAGGTCAATGGCCGCCACCAAGCCGGCCAAGCCTCCCCCCACAATGGCAACGTGTTTCATCTCTGCGAGAACAAGCAATAGACCGCGAAGTTACACGGAAACAGAAAAAACTACGTGACCAACCGGTCAATTTGCGGTTGGTGATGACGCACATGTTCGCCAAAAAAAGTCACCGTTTGCAAAATGTTGAGGCGACCGGCAAAGGGATGTTTAAAGATTTTTTTGCGCACGTCTTGTTCGGAAAACTCGTCCAGGAGCTTTTTGAGCTCGCCCCGCTGGTGCGCCCATGCTTCGCGGGCTTGCTCCAGCGAGGCGAACGCTGGAGTGGAGGCCACCACGGCTTTGGGGGCGCGGTAACGGAAGCCGATGCGTTGCGAAACCTTTAGCAGGAAGAATTTGAATTCCTCCCAGGGGCCTGTGTTGCCCAAGGTGGCGATGCCCTGTTTTTTCTTGCGGATGTATTGGATGGACAACCGTTCAGCCGTGACCAGGTGCGCAACCACCTCCAGGGCCGACCAGCTTTGGGGCGTGGGTTTGGCCGTCAGCTTGGTTGGCTCAACGGCAGCTAGGTGTGCCATGAGCTGTACCCGCGCGTTTTCTAAATTATTCAAAAGATTCGATGCTTTTTCAACCATTTGTCAAAGGACAGAAATTTTTGGGGCAACCAAAAAAGGGATGGGGTATTGGTGCGACAAATTGATTTTTCTACATTTATACCCTAACCTCACCTAACATTTATCAAATATGCAAAACACTGTTGGACAGCAACCCCCCAAAACTTGGTTGGTTGAGTCAATTTTAGTCACCATCTTCTGTTGCCTGCCATTGGGCATCGTGGGAATTGTCAATGCCTCGGGCGTGGAGTCAAAATTTCGTGCAGGTGATGTTGATGGAGCTAAGCGGGCTTCCGAACAAGCGGGCAAATGGACAAAAATCGGGTTCTTTGTTGGGATAGGCGCCTATGCTCTCTACATACTTTTCTTTGTGGTGCTGGGCGTTGGTGCCGGCATGATGGGTGGTGGCTTCGAGTAACCGCAACGTAGCAGTTTTATTGGTGGCTTTTTGTGTGTTGGCAGGATTGGGTTTTGTTTTTAGAAGACTTGATCCTGCGCAACACCCATTTCCAGCCTGTCCTTTTTTAAAAGTAACAGGCTATAAATGCCCCGGTTGCGGCTCACAAAGAGCAATTCACCAGTTACTCAATGGCAACTTGAAGCAAGCATTTTTGCTCAATCCACTTCTTGTCATGGCCATCCCGTACATACTTGTCGGATGGATATTTGACTACTCCAAATTGAACCAGCAGTGGTTGCGTGTCAGAAGTGCGCTTTATGGACTTCCAGCCATTCGATTGATTTTTGTGGCAATCATAGGCTTTTGGATAGGCAGAAATATTATGCTATAAACTTCAACCTTCCGGTAGCCACCGCCACCTTTGCAGGCAAGAAGCCAATCCACTCCCCGTCTGCCTCCACGCCTGCCTCGGTGGGGCTGGTCAGCACAATCTCGCGGCACGCGGCATAGCGCACCTGTGGATGCCGCAGCATCTTCCCGGCCTTCAGTTGCCCTTGCAGCCGCACAAAATCCCAAGCGGTGGCCTCCCCCACTAAAAAAATTTCCAGTTGCCCGTCATCAAGTTTTGCCCCGGGGGCAATCGTGAGTTGGTTGCCAAACGATTTGCCGTTGGCCAGTGCCAGCACGCGGGCATTTCCGGCAAACTGAAACGCATCTGCCCGGGCATACAGCGGCAGCGGGGCAAACGAAAAGAAACTTTCCAGGATGGACACAAAATAGTTTATGCGCGCCCCGAGCCACCGCGGTTTTCGCGCGATGCGCCTGAGTACGTCCGGCCCCATGCCCACGCTGCATACGTTGATGAAAAACCGCTTCCGCGTTTCGCCCGTGCCATCGCGGTATTCGATCACCCCCACGTCTACCGGGCGCGTAGATTGCCGCTGGAGAAGATCGGCATACCGGGGCCCGTTCAGCGTGGCTCCCAGCGTGCGCGCAAAGTCATTGCCCGACCCCAGCGGAATGACGCCCAGCGTGGGCCGCGGCCCCGCAGCCGCCAGGGTGCCGTTCACGACCTCGTTCAGTGTGCCATCGCCACCGGCCGCCAGCAAGAACTGGCAGGCAGGAGCATGCTGCCGGGCCAAGGCGTGGGCATGGCCGGCATGGGTTGTTTCCAGCGTGGTGACGTGGTGGGCCCCTAGTGCCGGAAGTATCTCCTGGTAATACCGGGTTTTGGTGCGACTGGCACCGTTCACAATGACGGTGATTTTTGCCAATGCGCTACTGGCAACTTTTTTTAATCACCGACCGTGCTTCCTGGGAGCCCAACTCCTCGGCATGCTTTAAATCCAAACAGCCGTCATAGTTGTTGTTCATGGCCAATTTAACCATGCCGCGCAGGTAGTACGTTTCCGGATCGCCCGGGTAGAGCTCTATGGAGGTGGTGTAGTCCTCAAGAGCACCTTTGTAGTCTTCTTTTTCTGTTTTACTCAAGGCGCGGTTGTCATAGTAGGCCGAGTTGTCGGCATCGAGTTCCATGGCTTTGGTATAGTCGGCAATGGCTCCGTCATAATCTTGCAGCGTATGTTTTAGAATGCCGCGCAGGTTATAGGTTTCGGCTTGTTGTCCGTCCAGTTCGATGGCTTTGTTGTAGTCGGCCAGCGCGCCTTTGAAGTCTTCTTTGGCGCTTTTGGCCAGTGCCCGGTTTTCATATTTCACCGGGTCTTTGGCATCGAGCTTGATGGCCTGGTCATAGTCGGCAATGGCGGCCTCGAAGTTGCTGGTGTTGTAGCGGGCCACGCCCCGGTAGTTATACAGGTTCGCATCGTCCTTATCCAGTTCAATGGCTTTGGTGTAATCGTCAATGGCGCTCACGTACTCACCCAACTCGGCTTTGACCGAGCCTCGATTAAAGTATTTGTCCGCATCCACCGGGCCCAGCTCCAGGGCTTTGGAAAAGTCGAAATAAGCCCCTTCCAAATCTTCCACATTGTATTTGGCCAGGCCCCGGTTGGTGTAGGCATCGGTAAACTTAGGATGGAAGCGAATGGCCTTGTCCAGGTCTTGAATGGCGCCATCGTCATCGCCCAGGCTCAGCTTGGCTTCTGCCCGATCATTGTAGGCTTCCGCCTGGGTGGAGTCGATCTCCAACGCAAAGTTGTAATCACCAATGGCCCCGTAAAAATCGTTGAGGGCGGCACACGTGCGCCCGCGCCAAAGGAAAGCCTGCTTATTTTTTGGATTGGCCTCCAGTAATTTGGTCAAGTCGCGTTTGGCCCCGGCAAAGTCCCGGCCTTCAACCTTTTTTTTGGCTGCGTCCAAGGCAGCGTCTGATTGACCGGAGGCGGCAAACCCGGCTATCACCCACAGAAAACAAAATACTGATCGCATGCGGGAAAGTTACAAAAAACCTATCGTTACCGGCACACCCGCCACCGCTCACGGCCCGGCACGCAGCGCGGGTCATGCGGTTTCTTGTTGGCAGCAGCCCTCCGTGGCCGCCCCGCAGGTACTGTGCACCTTGCGGGTGGCCCGCGGGTCTCTGTTTTCTGTGGGGGTGCCACCAGAAATCGCCATCTTTGTACTCAAATTTTTCACATGCAAAAGTGGTTTTGGGCAGTACTGTGGTTAGGGGGTGAAGTAACCTGGGCGCAAGAAAAGGCGCTCGACATGAAAATGGATTTTGAGGCATACGATCCGCCCTCTTCGCTGGTGGTGCCCGAGCACCGGATAAAGAAAGCCAAGTTTCCGTTTATTGACATTCACAACCACCAGTTCGACATGAGCCAGTCGCGCCTCAAAGAGGTGGTGGCGCGCATGGATGAGCTGAACATGGCCGTGATGATTAACCTGAGCGGTCGCGGCCGGGGCAGTGCCGACCATCTGCAAAAGGGCTATGAAAATATTCAGGCTACGTATCCTACGCGCTTTATCAATTTCACCAATGTGGATTTCAATGACATCGACCATCCCGAATGGGCAAACCGGACGGTGCGCCAACTGGAAGAAGATGTGAAGACGCGAGGGGCCAAAGGATTAAAAATATACAAGAGCCTGGGCCTGCACAATAAAGACAGTCAGGGCAGGCGCATTTCCATCAACGACCCGCGCATTGATGCCGTGTGGGCCAAGTGTGGCGAACTCGGTATCCCGGTGCTGATCCACTCGGCAGACCCGAAACAGTTTTGGCAGCCGATTGACGACCAGAACGAACGCTGGCTGGAGCTCAAACTTCACCCGGGCAGGCGGTATGATGAGCGGTTCGCCTCGTGGGAAACGATCATTGCCGAGCAGCACGATGTGTTTCGCAAGCACCCGAAAACCAAATTTATCAATGCACACTTGGGTTGGTTGGGCAGCGATTTGCAAAAGCTTTCGCAACGGATGGACGCCTACCCTAACATGTACACCGAAATTGGCGCGGTGATAGCCGAGCTGGGGCGGCAGCCGCGGGCGGCCAAGGCATTCTTGACAAAATACCAGGATCGCGTGCTGTTTGGCAAAGACAGTTGGGTGCCCGAAGAGTACGAGACCTACTTCCGCGTGTTGGAAACGGAAGACGAATATTTCCCCTACCACAAGCGATACCACGCCTTTTGGCGAATGTACGGCCTGGGGTTACCGGATTCGATCTTGAAGAAGATTTACGCGGACAACGCCAAGCGCCTGCTCAACCTGCGGTAGTTAACTGAACAAACTATTCAGTTCCAGCTCGATCTTGTTCACGATGGTCGAAAAGTCCTCCACGCGCTCCACAAAATCCATATTGTTCACATCCACCACCAGCAAGCGGCCATGGCGGTAGCTGGCAATCCATTTTTCGTAGTGTTCGTTTAGGTTTTTCAGGTACTCCAGTTTGATGTTGTATTCGAAATCGCGGTTGCGCCTGGCAATTTGGTGCACCAGTTTAGGAATGTCGGCCTTCAGGTAGATCAGCAGATCGGGCGGTTCCACAAATTGGATCATGCTGTTGAAGATGTCCAGGTAGCTCTGGTAGTCGCGGTGGGAGATATGGCCGCTGGCGTGCAAATTGGCGGCAAAGATGTGGGCGTCCTCGTAAATGGTGCGGTCCTGTACGATGGTTTTTGGGCTTTGGCGGATTTGGTTGACCTGGTTGAAGCGACTGTTGAGAAAGTAAATCTGCAAGTGAAAAGCCCATCGCGTCATGTCGCTGTAGAAGTCGCGCAAGTAGGGGTTGTGGTCTACCGATTCAAGCAGCGGTGTCCAGTGGTAATGCCTGGCCAGCTTTTCGGCCAAGGTGGTTTTGCCGGAGCCGATGTTGCCCGAGATGGCAATGTGCTTGATGTTTTTCACGCATCAAAATTCACAAAAAATAAGCACGCGAGGCGGTCTCGCGCCTTTTATTTCATGGGCATTTTTTCAGGGATCAGAATGGCGTTAGGAAACGCCCGTTTCAAGCGCTGAAAATCTTTTTGTGCATCCAGGGAAGTATAGTAGGCTCCTACCGTCACGCGAAATTTAGGTTGCTGATACATCAGGTTGCTACCGAGGTCGGGCGCATACTCCGTCAGTTTTTTTCGGGCGTTCAACGCTTCTTCACGTTTGGCACCGGAGTATATTTGAATGGTCACCCCATCCACGTACCTGCGGGTAAGGTTGAAGCGATTGATGCTGTCCAACACGCTGTTTACCTTGCCGGTGACGTGGTGTGTGGGCTTCACGGCCGTGGGTTCTGCTTTCACGGTTTGGTGAAGGGTCTCATCCACGGGCGACACGCGCGGCCGCAGCGGGGCCAGGTCTTCGTAATGGTTACGCTGCGCCAAGGCACTTCCGCCCCAGCTCATCAAAAACACAAGACCGAACCCCAGCTTTTTCATGCGGTTATTCAATGACAATGCAACGGCCTTCGCGGATATCGTCTTCTACCTTTTTGTATTTCACGTCTTTGAGTACGCGGCCATCCGTATATTGTACGGATACCTTGTCGTTTCGGTTGGCAATCTTTTCCGATTTGGTGGGCATCACGCGCTCTTGCGGAGGGCGCTGTGGTGCCTGGGGCTGCCCGCCTCCGCCCGACAACAACGAGCGCGACTCTTCCTTTTGTTCGTTTAGTTTCACACGCGCCCGTTGCGTACGTGCCTCCTGTACTTGCCCGGGATTTTCGGCCAATATTTCAGCCTTCATCAAAAAGGAAACCGATTCTTCGTTCACCCGCGCAATAAATCGTTTGAAAGCCTCAAATCCCTCGAACTTGTAAATCAACAGCGGATCTTTCTGTTCATACACCGCATTTTGAACCGACTGCTTCAAGTCATCCATGTCGCGCAGGTGTTCCTTCCACTGCTGGTCAATGATCGCCAGGGTGATGATTTTCTCCATCGACCGGATCAGCTCTTGGTTGTGGGTTTGTACACAACGTTTCAAGTCTGCCGCAATGCCTATTTGGCGGGTGCCATCCGTAAACGGAACCAAAATATTTTCCACCGTGGCTCCCCGTGTTTTGAATATCTCCTGGATGACGGGAAACGCCTTATCGGCAATGGCTTTGTTTTTCCGGTCGTAGTGGGCCAATGCCTGCTCGTATAGTTTGTCGGTCAGTTTTTCTGCATTGAGTTTGGCGAAGTCGTCTTCGCTGATGTCAAAGTCAAAGCCGAGGGTGCTTAGCGCACTGAGTTTGATCGATTCGTACGATTCGCCCGCCTTGGCGCTCGCCATCAAATCGGCACACGTGTCTTGCAACATCGTGAGGATGTCCAACTGCAACCGCTCGCCAAAGAGCGCATTTCGCCTGCGCTTGTAGATCACCTCGCGCTGCGAGTTCATCACGTTGTCATACTCCAGCAGACGTTTGCGTATGCCAAAGTTGTTTTCTTCCACTTTTTTCTGGGCGCGTTCGATGGAACTGGTCACCATGGAATGCGAAATCACCTCGCCCTCTTTGAGGCCCAACCGATCCATGATGCGCGCAATGCGTTCCGGCATAAACAGGCGCATCAGGTTGTCTTCGAGCGACACGTAAAACTGGGAAGAGCCCGGATCGCCCTGGCGGCCGGCCCGGCCGCGCAACTGACGGTCCACCCTGCGCGACTCATGGCGTTCCGTGCCGATGATGGCCAAGCCACCGGCCGTGCGCGATTCGGGTGTGAGCTTGATGTCCGTGCCACGGCCGGCCATGTTGGTGGCAATGGTCACCGTGCCGGGCTTGCCTGCCTCGGCTACAATTTCGGCTTCGCGCTGGTGCTGTTTGGCGTTGAGCACGTTGTGTTTGATCTTTTTCAACTGCAACATGCGGCTCAGCAATTCGGAGATCTCCACCGAAGTGGTACCCACCAGCACGGGGCGACCCGCGGCCGTCAGTTTTACGATTTCGTCCACTACGGCATTGAACTTTTCGCGCATGGTTTTGAACACCAGGTCGTCTTGGTCTTTGCGCGTGGTGGGCTTGTTGGTGGGGATGACCACCACATCCAGTTTGTAGATGTCCCAAAATTCGCCTGCTTCCGTCTCCGCGGTACCTGTCATGCCCGCCAGCTTGTGGTACATGCGGAAGTAGTTTTGAAGCGTGATGGTGGCGTAGGTTTGCGTGGCATCTTCCACCTTCACGTTTTCTTTCGCTTCAATGGCCTGATGCAAGCCATCGGAGTATCTGCGGCCGTCCAGCACACGTCCTGTCTGTTCATCTACGATCTTTACTTTTCCATCCACAATGATGTACTCGGTGTCGCGTTCAAATAGCGCATACGCCTTGAGGAGTTGGTTGACGGAGTGGATGCGTTGCGCTTTGACGGTGTAGTCGCGGATGAGGGCCTCTTTTTTGTGCAGGCGTTCGTCATCGGCAATGGCCCGGTCATTCTCGATCTTGTTCAACTCCACGCTCATCTCCGGCAAAATGAAAAAGCGCGGGTCTTCGCCATCACCGGTAATCAGGTCGATGCCTTTTTCGGTCAGTTCTACGCTGTTGTCTTTTTCGTCAATGACAAAATACAGCGGTTCATCGGCTTTGGGCAGTTCTTTTTTGTTGTCGGCCAGGTGATAGTTCTCGGTCTTTTGCAGTATCTGTTTCATGCCCGCTTCGCTGAGCAGTTTGATCAGCGGCTTGTATTTGGGCATGCCGCGGTGGGCGCGGAAGAGTGATAGGCCTCCTTCTTTTTCGCTGCCTTCGGCAATCAGTTTTTTGGCTTCGTTCAGGTATTGGTTGATGAGTTTTTTTTGTGCTTCTACCACCTTGCTGATGCGGGGCTTCAGGTCGTAAAATTCGTGTTGGTCGCCCCGGGGCACCGGGCCGGAGATGATCAGCGGTGTGCGGGCCTCATCAATGAGTACGCTGTCCACTTCGTCCACCATGGCGAAGTGGTGGCCACGTTGCACCAGTTCGATGGGATCGCTGGCCATGTTGTCGCGCAGGTAGTCAAAGCCAAACTCATTGTTGGTGCCGTAGGTGATGTCTGCCCGATAGGCATTTCTGCGCGCTTGCGAGTTGGGTTCGTGTTTGTCAATGCAATCTACGGTGATGCCGTGGAATTGGAACAACGGCCCCATCCATTCGCTGTCGCGCCTGGCCAGGTAGTCGTTTACCGTTACCAGGTGCACGCCCCGCTTGGCCAGGGCATTGAGGAATGAGGGGAACGTGGCCACGAGTGTCTTGCCCTCACCGGTGGCCATTTCAGCGATTTTGCCTTCGTGCAGGGCAATGCCCCCGATGATTTGCACCTCGTAGTGCACCATGTCCCACTTGATCTTGTTGCCGGCCGCCATCCATTCGTTTTTCCAGAGGGCCTTATCGCCCTGGATGACAATGTTTTCGTAGCGCGAGGCCAGTTCGCGGTCCAGGTCGGTGGCGGTCACCTCCAGGGTGTCGTTTTCTTTGAACCTGCGCGCGGTTTCGCGCACGATGGCAAAGGCCGCGGGCAGCACTTCGATCAGTACTTTTTCAAGGTCTTTGTTGCGTTGGGCTTCGAGTTTGTCGATTTGGCCAAATACTTCCTCTTTTTCGTGAATATCGAGGTTTTCTTCGGTTTGGATGCGCTGGCGCAGGGCGGCTATTTGATCATCGATGGGTTTGAGGTGGTCATCAATGATTTGCTGGACTTCCCGGGTTTTGGCGCGCAGTTGGTCGTGGGAGAGCGAGGTCAGTTTTTCGCCTTCGCGTTTGGTTTGCTCCACCAGCGGCATCATGCGCTTGATGTCTTTTTCGGATTTCGTGCCAAAAATCTTGGCGATTAGTTTTAGCATACGCTACGTGTCTGTCAAAAATGGAGCTGGATTGGCCCAGCCTGAATAAAAAGGGCTTAAAGATAAGCAGTTTGGGGGTGCAATAATAGTTCCAAAAGGAGAGAAGAAGCCGTTTTGGCAGGGGAGGAAACGGTTTTCACCGAGTACGGATTTCCCAGGGTATTTGACGTCTCAAAGTTTGTGGATCGGAGTCAACTACGCGCGTACCCGTTCAGATAACTTCAGCGGGTGGACAGACTTATTCGTTACCCTGATCAGTTTTAGTGTTTCCAATTCCCGCAGCAGGCTAGCCGCCCGCTCATCGTGTGTTCGGATTTGCACTTCAAGGTACAAATAATTTGCCTGCCCGTTAACGAGATGGCAGGGTTATCGCGCCCTCAAACACTTTCTCCGCAGGGCCGATCAAATAGATCTCGTCAAAGCCGCCCTTATCGTTGGCTTCGAAAGCCACCGAGAGTTCACCGCCCCGTGTTTTGATCGTGACCGGAGAGGTATATCCACGAAAGTGGGCCGCCAACGCTGCGGCCGTTACGCCTGTGCCGCATGACAGCGTTTCATCTTCCACCCCGCGTTCATACGTGCGCACGGCAATGGTGCCATCGCGTGGCTCAATAAAGTTTACATTGGTGCCTTGCGGTTGGTAGGTTGTACTGTAGCGGATGTCCCTGCCTTCGCGGTAAACGTCAACCGCCTCGGCATCGGCCACCCATTGCAAATGATGGGGCGAGCCGGTATGGATAAAAAGAGTATCACCTCCTTGCTTTACCCCGGCCACCGGGTTCATCTTCAATTTGACCTGGCCGTGCGGCAAGAGCTCGGCTTCGTGTTCGCCATCATAGGCCAGAAAGCGCGCCCGTTCCTTTACCATGCCCAAGGCAGCGGCCATAGCCACGGCCGCGCGACTGCCGTTGCCGCACAGGCTTTGAGAGCCATCGCTGTTGTAGTATACCAGAGAGAAATCGAGGGTGGGGTGCGTTTCAATCAGCATGAGGCCATCGGCCCCGATGCCAAACTTGCGGTGGCACAGCTTGCGTATATCCTCCACGGAAAGAACCACGTGCCCTAACCGGTTGTCGATAAGCACAAAATCATTGCCCGTGGCCTGGTATTTATGAAAGAGGATTTTCACGCGTTATTTTACTTCCTCGTAGTCCACATACTCCCCCCCTTTGATGCTGCCCGGCCGGGGCTTGGCGGTGGGGGGCGGGTTGATCGGTGGCTGTTGACGCATCTGCGAGGCGGCACCGGCCCGGAAGAACAGTTTCCCGATTTTGTAAATGCCGTATACTACCAGCGTAACAATCAGCAAAAAGCGGAACATGGAATTGTTTTTTGGGACAACAAAAGTACGCAAATAATGGTTTGCCGTGCCCCCGAACGGTGAACGAACCGATGTAAGGAAAACTTGCAAAATGATGCGGGCAGCCGCGGGGAGCCGAATATATTTGTCCCTGTGAAGTTGGCCTCCCTTCAAAAAACCGGCCCACCGTGGTGGACATGGGTCTTGCCGTTGCTCCTTTTTCAGTTGGCAACATGGATCTCGTCCAGTTTCAAAACACCTTCGGGCTCCTCGGTCATGTACCTGACCATGGCTTTTGGCATTTTGATGGTAAACTGGTGGGGCCCCCGGGTGGCGCTAATGCTGGCGGTGAGCACGTGGCTGAACATGCTCCAGTTCAACATGGCTTTTACCGCGTGGAATTTGTTTACCTCGTTGCGCGGGCCCATCAGCCTGGCGATTTCCTGGGGCGTATTCCGGTGGTTGCTGCGGGGCGATACGCGCCTGCCCTCCATTAACCAATTGATTGCGTTTGTGGCGTTTGGCATTTTTTTGCCCTTGACGTTTAATGCGTCCTTTAAGTTTGTGCAAGTGATAGACGACCCCCAGCGCTGGATCATTTTTTTGTCGTTCTGGCTGCCGGATGTGCTCACCAACCTGGCCTTTACCGTGCCGGTCATGATCTTGGTGAGCCCGTGGCTGCTGGCGCGCGATTGGGTGCTAAAGCCGCCCGCGCGGGAGTTGACACCCATCCCTGCGTACCCCGGGCGCTGGTATGAGTTGGTGTTGTTATGCGCCATCTCGTTGGTGCTGCATGTGTTCCTTTCGTTTGAGCGCTTTTGGTTTTTGTTTGGAGTGTTTTCCATCTATGCCTCCATCCGGTTTGGGTTGCGCATCGTAAGCTTTTTCAACTTTTACATTTTTGCGATATCCTACATCCTGCCGGTTTTCTTGAAAGAGCAAGAGCCGTATCAGATGGCGAAATTCTATGACATCCATTTGGGCATGTGCTTGTTGTTTATCTTTTCGCTGGTTACGGCCCGCATTATGAAAGACGTGCGCGCTGCACGGGAGCAACTGGCCCGCCAAAACCACCAGCTAGAGGAAGCCATCCAAAACTTACAGCAGACCAATACCGAATTGGACCGGTTTGTCTACAGTGTATCGCACGACTTAAGTGCACCGCTCAAGTCCGTAAAGGGATTGGTGCACTTGAGCAAAATGGAGGGCGACCCATCCGCCTTGCCGCTTTATTTGGAAAAAATAGATGTGAGCGTAAACAAACTGGAGGAGTTTATCCGCGAGGTGTTGGATTATGCACGTAGCAAGCGAAAGGATGTGGTGACCGAACAAGTGTCGCTAAGCCAACTGACCCACGAAATTCTGGATCACATCAAGTACCTTGATAACTTTAAGTCGATTGAAATTACCACGCGCTGGGAGGTGGAAACGGTGGTCACGGACCGCACGCGGTTGAAGATCATCCTCAATAACCTGATTGCCAACGCGGTCAAGTACCATCCCGTGCGCGAACGTGAGAAACCCGTCATTCACATCAGCAGTCGCCAAACGGCCGAGGGACTATGCATTGAGGTGGCCGACAATGGAGCTGGCATCGCACCCGAAATACGCGACCGGATATTTGATATGTTTTTTCGCGGAGCAGCCGATGTTTCCGGATCGGGATTGGGCCTTTACATTGCCCGTGAAGCGGCCGACAAGATACGCGCCAAAATTACCGTGGCTTCGCATGTGGGCGAGGGCTCTACATTCTCGATTCACGTATCCTCGCTGCGAGCCTGACTATGCGCCCCATCGCCCACTACACGTTGAAACTCCTGTTTCTTGATGGGTTTTGTCAGGAATTCATTGGCTCCGGCAAGCAGTGCTTCGTTGCGTTCGTTGAGCATGGTGGAGGCGGACAAGGCAATGATGGGCGTGGAGACGCCATTTTTTCGCAACGATCGAATAGCATCGAGCCCGCTAAAGTGAGGCATGTGTATATCCATCAAAATCATGTCAAAAGACTGTTGCCCCGCCAGTCGCAAGGCCTCCAAGCCATCAGTGGCTACGGCTGTGGTCAGCCCCATGTCTGTGGCGAGTTCTTGCAAAATGGCCGCGCTTAACAAATCATCTTCCGCAATCAACAGTTTTTTCACGTATTTACTTTTGCCGACATTAAACTAAGAAGCGTTTGCATGGAAACCAAATCCACCAGCCACGAAGTAAGCTCGAACGGAAGCACAAGAGTGATTCAGCGACTGGGTTGGTACATGATGGCCGTTTCGGTGGTGCTGGTGGCAGGGCTGTATTTTTTAAAGGTCGATCACTGGTATTACATTCTTCCGGCCTTTCCCGTGTTTGGCCTGGTACTTTGGATCAACAGCAGCCGCCATTATTTGCTGGCAAGGAATATTTTGATCATTGGCTCTTTTTTACTGTTTGTTTTTTGGGCTTTCACCCATAGACGAACCGGGGCCGAGTACGGCCTGATTGCGGTGTTTTGCTCCATACCGATGGTTTGCAAAGAAACGCGCCTGCTCATCATCGGTCTGGTGGTGGTCATGGTTACCTTGGTTGTCTACTTCTTGGTAGACCGCCTAACCCCGTTTGTCCCGAACCCCACCATCAATTACCCATTGCTTTCCACGGCCGTGTTGGTAATGGCAGGCGGAAACGTATTTGTGCAGATTTTGCTTTACCGCAATACGCTGGTCAGATACATGAGCGCTATCAAGGAAAAAAACAGGGAGTTGGATCAAGTGTTGGAAGAAAAACGCCATACCCAAGTTGAGTTGGAGACGAGCAATGAGCAACTGCGTGCACTGACCACCCAATTGAATTGGATTGTCAAGCAAAAAACGCGTGAGCTGCAAACGTATATTGACGCCATCAATGTAAACATTTACTCGAGTATTGTTGATCTGGACGGCAAGATCATGAAGGCCAACGCCCCGCTGCTGGAGGCTACCGGGTATGATTCGGACGAACTAATGGGACAAAGCTATCGGCTGTTCCATAGCCAAGAGCTGTCCGAACGTCAATATGCCCGTTTTGAGAGCAGCATCCGTCAGGGCACTGTGTGGCGGGGAGAAGTCAAGTACCGGACCAAGAGCAACGGATTTTTCTGGGGCGATCAAGTGGTCATCCCGATGCGAAATGCCGCCAATGAAATTTCGTATTTTCTCACGCTCGGATTGCCCATTACCGAGCGCAAGGTGAACGAAGAAATGCGGAACAAGACCCTGTCCCTCCTACAGAAGCTCGCTTTCGAGACCTCGCACAACGTGCGCGGGCCAATTGCCCGCCTGCTGGGCTTGGTGAGTTTGATACAAAACAAAATGGTGGACGCGCAGGAAATCCAATACGTAATGAAGCAACTGGCCAATACGACCCATGAATTGAACTTGGTGACAAGCGGGTTTGTCGAATTCTTGAATACACACCGCGACCTGCTCAATCAGCAGGGCGAAACGGGCTCAACACCCGAGCAAAAATTATCGAGATGAAATCCGTTGCGCAACCTTCTGCAATTCTTCTTGCAAAATAGTATGCGGCCGTCCCGGGTAAATCTGGAGGTCAACTTTTGCCCCCATCGCCTCCAATTGATTCTTTGATTGTTCGCTGCGTAGCAGCGGCACATGTGGATCATTCGGGCTGTTGGTCATCAACACGCGGGTGCCCGCAAAGTCGCCCGCATAGTTTTCGGTGTAGAGTTTATCGCCAATCAATCCCCCCGTCAACGCCATCACGCCTCCCCACGCGCGGGCGTGCCGTGTGGCAAACTCCAACGTGAGGCAGGCGCCTTGCGAAAAGCCGAGCAGATAGATGTGGGAAGAAGCGATGCCCGTTTTTTCGATGTCGGTTACAATGCCGGCTACCAACTGCAATGCACTGCTGAGCCACGGTTCGTTTTGGGCGGGCGGGGCCAGAAAGCTGTAAGGATACCACGTACAGTTGGTGGCTTGTGGCGCCACGACATAAAAATCTTCTACCGGCAAATAGCTGCGCAGCGAAAGGATGTCTTCGGCAGATGCCCCGCGACCGTGCAGCATGATCAGGGCCTTCTTTGCCTGCGCCAGCGGCTTGCCCGCTTCCACGAGTTGTTTTGTGTGTTCCATCTTTTTTGGTGAGCCCCTCTCGCCCGGAGAAAGGCTTGGTTTTTTTAAGCCCCTCTCCTGTGGAGAGGGGTCGGGGTGAAGTCAATCATTAAACTTATCCGTCTGCAACACAATCGGCTGTAGTCCTTTTTCAATCTGATCGCGCGAAGGTTCATACCACTCGGGCAACTTCAGGCTCTCGCCCAGTTTCGATGGATGCTCATCGACAGCAAAGCCCGGAGGGTTGGTGGCCACTTCAAACAGAATACCGCCCGGTTCGCGGAAGTAAATGCTGTGAAAATACTGGCGGTCAAGCACGGGCGTCACGTTGTATCCTTTGCTCAACAATTTTTCGCGCACCTCCAACTGGGTGGCGTCATCGGGTGTGGCAAACGCCAGGTGGTGAATGGTGCCGCTGCCGCCCAGGCCGCGCATGGCATCGGGTGAGCAGACCACATCCACAAAATCTCCTGGCTGTTGGCTGGCCGAGTAACGGAAACGATTTCCTTTTTCCGCAACCAGCTTGTGGTCCATCCCCTCCAGCAGCAATGCGGCTGTGCGTTCATAACCCTCTTCCGAAAGCTCTACGCCATAAAATCCTTTCACGGCATGCTCCAGCGGAATCTGTCCGTATGAAAAGCCCGGGCGCGAGTCGTTGCTGTTGAACACCAATTCCAACCCCAGGCCGTGCGCATCCTCAAAGTAGATGAACAACTCGCTGTCGAAGCGTTGCTGGGGCTCGGTGTGTTTGATGTTGAATTTCTTGAGTCGTGCGAGCCAGTAGTCGAGACTATTGGCGGGTACGGAGAATGACGTAACAGTCATCTGGCCTTTGCCGTGGCGGCCGCGCACCAATCCCGCGTAGGGGAAGAACGTCATGATGGTGCCGGGTGCTCCTGTTTCGTTGCCATAATATAGATGGTACACATCGGGCGCATCGAAGTTGATAGTTTTCTTTACCATGCGCAGGCCGAGGATGCCGGCATAGAAGTCGAGATTTTTTTGGGCATCGTCTGCCAGTGCCGTGACGTGGTGGATGCCGGTGATCAGGGATTTGCTCATAATTCAGTTACGTTTTCAATCGTGTAGATTTTTATTTTCGCTTGGGCGGATAGCATCGGTTTTACTTTTTCCATGAACTCGTTGAAGTACCACTGGCTTACGTGAAAGTCGATGGCCGCCTGATCAGTCCATTCTTCAAAGAACAAAAACCGGTTGGGCTCCATATGGCTTTCGTTGAACGTGTAGCTGATGTAGCCCGTTTCTTTTTGCGAGTGGGGCGCGATCCACAAGCACAGATCGATGAAATCCTTGCGGAATTCGGATTTGATGTACCAGTGGCCTGCAATTACTTTCATGGGTTTCGTATTGGTTGCTTTCCGTTTTTCGATTTTCGCTACTGTTTCAACCGGTTACCCAACCGCTTCGTTGTCCAGTTTGTTCGTCAGTTTTTGTAAAAAGTTCGCCTACTGAGGGTTTCGGGATTTTCATAGCTTAATAAACAACGACTGCCGTTTCTGCGCGATCACATTTCGTGTTCGATGGCCCTTGCCGGTGGTGTCTTCCACCAGCAAAACATCGCCCCCTTTAAACTGTCTTTTTTCGCCCAAACTTGTTTCAATTTCGATTTCGCCATCCAGCAGCACGATAAACTGCCGGGCCGGAGCGGTGTGAAAGTCCCAATCATAGCCGGGTTCGTTTTCGCGGAAGATCATTTCTTGCACCGCCACCGCCTGCGACAAGCGGCCCACCATGCCCTGATCGGTAAGTCCTACCTCCACTTCTTCAAAGTGACTGTCTCCGTTGCCATCTGCAAAAATGCGTGTGTATTTCATCTTCGGATCGCCAATTTCCGGGCCAGTTCCTCTGAGAGAGGTTCGCTGTAGGCACCATAGGCATTGACGAGCACGCCCTTCAGCTTGTGTTTGGCAGACGAGATGGCATACAAAATCATTTCGTCATCTGGGTCGGTGCTACCCTCAAAACGATATACTTTATCGATGTACAGTTCCTCCGGTTCGATGCGGGTATTTGCTCCCCGGCATTCAAGACACGTTTCGGCAAGATTGAAATCTTCCGTATAACCTTCTTTGCGCAGGGCGTCAATCGCTTCGGTAAGGGTGTCAAAAGTTTGCATGGCGGTTGTTTGGTTAGGTTTTTTTGGAAAGGAGATAGTGTACCACTTTTTCCTGACGCAAGCCCACTTGATTTGCGATGTGCTCACCAATTTCCTCCGGAGTGTACCAGTCGGGTTGCCCATGCCCATGTTTGAGCCGATCGCGCGTTTTCATGGGTCCTAAAATCAGCTCGAATACCTGCATACCCGTTTTATCCACTTCCTTGGCCAATGTTTGGATGAGTGACTTCTGTGCTGCGGCCGCCATGGCAACCGGGCCGGCCATGGGGTAGGGTTCATCGGCACTAAAGCCGTTGATGTGGAAGTAATACCCTTCCGTTGGATTCAACAATGGCACCAACGTTTTGATGGCAAAGAAATGGGATGTGAGGTTGTCGTTGAGAATCCGTTGCCATTGTTCGGTAGGATAACTATACACAGGCGCCCCCTGATGCCATCCACCCAACGAGGCCACCGCGATGTCTATCTGCTTCCACTCCTTTTGAAGAAATGCCGCCAGTTGCTGACCGGCCGCTTCGGTGTCGACCGAGCCGAGGTGCGTCACCAGCTTGCCGGTGTGTACATCGCTTACGTACTCGCGAAGGCGGTCGATTTTATGCGCACTGCGGGTAGGCACCACTACGGTGGCTCCCTCGCGCAGCAGCGTTTTTACAATTCCTTCGCCTACGCCACCTGCTCCGCCCAGCACCACGGCTGTTTTCCCTTGTAGTTTCATCAGACTAGTGGGTTAAATGCGCCCGCAGCATCCACGCCATCTTCTCGTGTGCTTCCATCAGCCCGGTAATGAAGTCGCTCGTACCTGCATCCTGGTAGTCGGTGGCAAACCGGTTTATGTTTTCGCGCAGGTACATGATCACCTGCTCGTGGTCGGTGAGCAACTCTTTGATCAGTCCGGCACTGTTGTTTTTCTCGCGGGTTGCTTCCGTCAGGTGCGTGAGCGACAGATAACTTTTCAGCGTAGCCGGGGCAAAATGACCGATTGCGCGGATGCGCTCCGCCACATCGTCCATCATCTCGTCCAACTGTTCGTATTGGCTTTCAAAAAATTTGTGCATGGCATGAAAGTCGGGGCCTTCCACGTTCCAATGCGCATGTCGCGTTTTGGTGTAGAGCACGAACTCATCGGCCAGCAGTTTGGCCAGCGCCTCGGCTACCTTTTGCCGGTTGCTTTCCGAAATCCCAATTTGTGTTTGCATGGTGATTAGTATTTGAATTGTAATGTGAGTGCAGAGAAGAAAACGTCTCGTCCGGTACTAACTTCCTTCAGGTACGGCCCCGCGTGGAACCAAGTAAACTCCGGCACAATGCTCAGGTGTTTGCTGGGTGTGATCTCGGCATTGATGCCCAGTTGCTCGCCAATCAACCGCGCACGGCTATTTTCGCCCGAATAGATCAACGCTACATTCGGGCCATAGATACCATCGCTGAGGCTGTGCCGCCAGAACAAATCCAGATCGGCCGACAAGGTAACGTTTTGCTGGACTTGCCATTTAACACCCGGGTGTACATCCACCAGGTTGGCCGGGCCGATGAGTGCCGCCAATCCAAAGTACGCACCCCGCGGATACAGCGGGTTGAACGTGTTCAGTTGATCGTCATTGCGGTTGTTGTCGCCACTGATGACTTCGGTTTTCAGTCCGACCCAGAAAGGCTTTTTGCCATTAGTGAGTTGGTAGTTGGCATGCAGCGAAGCCGTCCAGGCCTGGATACGACCGGCTGAAAATTCCCCAAACTGATACACCGCCTCGAAATCGTAATCCCATCGTGCAGCTTTGCTCCACCAGCGCGTGCCGATGGAATGGCGCAGCTCGCGGCCGATACCGGCATCGAACGTGGCCCGATCCCGGTTCAATCCCAAATAGTAGAGATCGATGTTTTTCAAGATCGGGACGGCTTTTTGAATGATGTAAATACCCCAAAGCGCTTCTTCGCGGTTGATCTCATCATCCACCACACCTAGCCGCTGCTGCACAGGCGTACTGTAAAATAAGTCTACAGACGTGTTGTGTTGTTGCATGATCAGTTTGGCCGCATCAAAATTGAGACGGTTGTTTGGCCCCTCGCGCACCGCTACTAAACGTTGTGACCCGTATAATAATTCCTGCCGACCGGCACGCAATGTGATGGCGTTGGAAATCCGGATATCCGCAAAAAGCTGGTGAACCGAAAACCGGTTCTCGTCTATCCTTCGAATGGGCGTTACCCGGCCGTTGGCAAACGTGCTGTTGAATTGCGCAAAGAAGCGAAGCGACTTGTTAACCCGAACATCGCCATGGAACAGAAAGCGCGAGTAAAACGCGGTGTATTCGCGCACGGGCCCATCGCCCCAGTCTTCGTTCACAAAGTTTTGCGGCAGGTAGCGCACCTCGCCCCCAAACGAGGCATAGCCGGTATCACCCATGCGGGTCATCTTAAATTTTTCATAGGCTTTTTTTGGCGAGTCGTGCGGCAGCGAAGACAGGTCATCGTTGTACCGAAGCAGTTTAAATGCTTGTCCGTAACCTACCTGTACGAGCGATGTCATCGCGAACAGCCAAAGCCACCGGCACGCAACCACACCGGCACGCTTAAAATTTTCGGATGATGACCACCCCAACCACAATCAACGCAATGCCGAGCACCCGCCACGCGTTGATACTGTGTTGCGCGTGCACGAGGACGTTGAAGTGATCCAGGGCCACGGAAATAATCAACTGCCCGGCCACAATCAATCCGAACGTGAGCGCGGGACCGAGTTTTGGAAAGGCCAGCACCACGGTGGTCACGTAAATGGCACCGAGCGCACCGGCCACCCACGTCACGGTGGGCACGTCTTTCAGGCTTTGCGTGTGCAGCGGCTGCCGCGTAACGGCCACGTACACAAGCAAGGCCACCAGGCCCACGGCAAACGAGATCAGCGAAGCCCACACCGGACTATGAATGGCTTGCCCCATTCTGGTATTGAGGCCCGCTTGTATCGGCAGGAGCGAACCTGCGATAAACACGGCTATGATCCAGGGTAGTTTTTCCATATAATAACTAATGTTGAAGCGCAGCCCCAGGAGTCTGATGATCAGCCTACTGCTGCTGGTTACTGGTTGCTGGTTTCTGGCTACTGCTTTTGATAGCCTCCATAAAAATTCGCAGGCGACCAGGCGGGCATAGCTTTCGGAACGGCAGGAGCGAAGTTTACGAACTCACCCTGACCAAAAACCACTTTACCATTCACTACTGTAAGCAACGATTCCAGATTCAGAATGTCTTCGTCTTTTACCGTAAGGAAATTTTCTGTGAGCATGGCAAAGTCAGCGAGGTAGCCCGCCTTCAGTTGGCCGCGGTTGTGTTGCAGATTCACCAGGGCTGCACTGCCTTCGGTGAACAGGCGCAAGGCCGTTTCGCGATCCACGATGTTTTCTTTTGCCGCCAACTGGGTACCGCCAATAGTTTTGCCGGTTGTCAACCAATACAAACCAATCCACGGGTTGTATGAACTCACACGCGTACCGTCCGAGCCCATGCCCACGCGAATGCCCATGTCGAGCATTTTCTTTACGGGAGGCGTAAACTCGGCTGCCTTCCTGCCATAGCGCTGAATAAAGCTTTCACCTTGAAAGGCCATGCGATGCTGAATGGCGATGCCTCCGCTCAGGGCATTGATGCGTTTAAGATTTTCATCCGATACGGTTTCGGCATGATCGAAAAACCAAAGCAGGCCATTGAGTGGCGTTTCCTTATTCACCTCTTCGATGACGTTCAGAAAGCGCGTGATGCTTTCGTTGTAGGTGGCATGCAGGCGGAAGGGCCACCGGTTTTTCACCAGCAGCGAAATCACTTCTTTCAGTTGTGCTTCCATGCGCGGGTTTAATTCCGGCCGCGGCTGGTCGAAGTTTTCAAAGTCGGCCGCACTGGCCACTAGGTTTTCACCACCCCCCTGTACGTAGTACTCCAACTTTTTAGCTCCAAACTTTTTTGCCGGCTGCTCGTGCCCATCGTGTGGGCCAATGGCCACTTCGCTGATCCACTTCGTATAGTCGGCCGGTTCGCTGCCTGCTTTTTGCGCAAACAAATAGTACGGTAGGCGCAACGTCAGCTCACCTTTTTGGTCGAGCAGGGTGGTGATGCCGTAGTCGCCCGGGTAATTCTGAAAACCACCGCCCGCATCCATCACCGAAGTGATGCCGAGCCGGTTCAACTCCAGCATAAACAGCTTGGTTGAGTTGATCTTCTCTTCGTCATTCAACTCGGGAAGCTTTGCCAGCGTGGAGTACAACAAAAAGGCATTGGGTTCGGCCACCAGCAAGCCTGTAGGTTTTCCATCGCTGTCTTTTTGAATCAACCCACCGGGTGGGTTGGGGGTGTTCTCATCTATCCGCAACGCTTTCAGTCCTGCCTGGTTGAGATAGGCATGTCCATACAAATAGAGGATAAACGTGGGCACATTCCCCGTAGCCTCGTTGATCTCGGTCAGTGTTGGCAACCGTTTTTCTTCAAATTGATAGGCATTCCATCCGCCCACCACGCGCACCCACTGCCCCTCGGGTGTTCGCTGCGCCTGTTCTTTCAGCATCTGCAGTGCGCGCGCCAACGAGCGTACACCGTCCCACCGTAATTCGGTGTTGTAAAATCGCCCACCTCGGATCACGTGCAGGTGCGAGTCAAACAAGCCCGGTATGATCGTTTTCCCTTTGGCATCAATCACTACCGTATTTTTCTTTTTTAACTTCACTATCTCGGTGGATGACCCCACCCGTAAGATCGTACCCTCCGCCACCGCGATGGCCTCGGCTTTGGGTCGGGCGGGATCCAACGTCACGATGTTGGCGTTGTACACGATGAGCGATGGCGTTTGTGCGTCCGCCCGCCAAGTTGCAAGCAGCGCAAGTAATACGAGTATGGATCGCATAAAAAGTTGACTAATGACAATTGGCAGTTGACAATTGACAATAGTAAAGGTTGTCAACTGCCAATTGTCATTTTGTTATTTCTTTCCTTCCTGCGCGTTAAACATTTCCTTCGCATACTTGATGCCCAGGCCGTAACCACCACCGTGTTCTTTGGCAATGTTGTTGGTGGCATCGTAGGTGGCCGGGCGTGCCCAGTCGCGTTGCAGCTCCAACAGATATTGTAAACTCGTCATCGGTTGTGCACCGGCCTGTACCATGCGCATCACGGCCATGTCGTGCGCTTCTTTGCTCACGCCCCCGCAGGCATCGGTAATCACATATACTTCATATCCTTCTGAAAGGGCACTGAGGGCCGGGCCCACGATGCACACTTCTGTCCACAGGCCGGCCAATACAATTTTCTTTTTGCCTTTTCCGGTGATGGCCTTGTACGCATTTACATCTTCCCAGGTATTCATCGTGGTGCGGTCGATTATTTTTTCATTAGGAAATACTTCCGTGATCTCTGAAAAGATCGGGCCGCTGAATGATTTGGCCGCTACGGAGGTAATCACAATAGCGGTGTTGAATGTTTTCGATGCTTTGGTGATCATGGCGGCATTGTTGCGGATGGCATCAATGCTATGCGATTGTGTAGCAAACGCCATTTGAGGCTGATGATCGATGAGTACCAGCACGTGGTTGTTGGGGTCGATCAGCTTAGGCGAGGGTTTCTGGGCGAAGGCTACGAAAGACAAAGCCACCAGGGAAACGACAAGTAATTTTTTCATGACAATAGATGGTTGGTTTTACGATACTTAACCGCACCCCGGCTGCATACGTTTGCCAAATAGTTCGGCAGTATTTGTAAAAAGTTCGGTTTTGTGCAGTAACTGACACCCTACATCAACCGCGCGAATACACAAAACAAATCAAGCAGGTAACGGTAAATCAGGCAGTTGTGCAAGCGCTTTGGGGATGGTCGTAAGTCGCAAACTTTTTTTACATTGAACCGTCAATCGGTGGGGTATACCCTAGTTGCAATAAAGCATGCCTTACAAGTTAGTTTCAGCGGACGCTCAAAAAGTAGTGTTTCATCGGTCGAGTGTCGTTGGCGGAATGATTCTCGCCTTGGTAGTGGGCAGCATCTTTGTGGGCGTGGGCGTGTGGGTTCATTTCGGGCTACCAGAGCAGCATCCTTCATTTATACTGTTAAAAATCGTCTTTCCTTTTTTGGGTATCATGGCTATCCTCGCAGGTTTGCGGGCGCCCCAGCATGCCCGCGTGAGCATACCGGAAGCCATCACCTTTGATAACCAAAAAGGAGCGGTTGTCATTGAGATGGCGGTTGGCACGCGCGAAATGGCCTATATCCCCTATGCGGATATCGCGAAATTCGACATACATGTTCAACGGAGCAGATCATCATCCAATAAACAGGTAGAGTACACGTACCACACGTTACTTCGAAAAAGAGATGGGGGCGAGTGGCTTCTTACACAGCCCTCGTCCCACAGTAAGGCAGCAGAGACCATCGAGAAATTAAATCAGTACGTTGATTTCACGCGGCCCTTTACCGTCACGACCCCACCGTTTGTCACAGATAAAATTTCGCGACTGGAGGGGGCGGACAAGACCATCATACATTGGCAAAATAAGGTGTCGTTTATGAGCGTGGCATTTGTGGCGGTGGTTGCGGTGGTGTTTATTGCGGTAATAGGCTTTTCAGTGGCTTCAGGCACGGACGGACCGTTGGCCTACCTTGGCGGCATTTCCATTGGAATTACGGTTCTGATTTTTATGGTGGTCATGGCGTTTGCGATACGATACTTGATTAAGCAGGCTACCACCCGATATGCCGTTGCCATCGGTACCCGCGAGGTGGAATATTACGAATTCTCAAAATCGAACGGAGTAATGCGCAACAGCAAAAGCATCCCGCTCACCCAGGTGAAGGGGGTGGTCTATAATTTTTCACCCACAAAAGGGAATTTGAGTCCGGGGCTAAAAATAATGACAGAGAAAGACATGGCTGCCCATGAGGCAGCGGCCCACGATCCGGTACTGGCACTTAAGAATTTGTTTTCGGGCAAAAACAAGCCGATGACGCTGGCTATTCATTCGCTCACGCCCGTTGAATGTCTGCAACTGGAAAATTGGCTTCAAGAGCTGATTAAAAAGAAGGGACATGAAAGCGTACAGTAGTCGGGTGGGGCAAGTTTGGCTTTTTTGTGATTTCGCAAAAGCACCAGGCAGCGGCTACCTTATATTTGGGGGTGAAAACGGTTGAACAACGTTTACGTGCCTACCTCGAATCTGTGGGCGGACTGCCTGCTGATACGTGGCAGATATTGACAGGATATCTTGAGGTTGACGTGTACAAACGCGGAGAGCCGCTTTGGAAGGCGGGTGAGCGATCTGACAAAATCTATTTCATTGGCAGCGGACTGGTGCGTTTGTTCTTTTTTGACGAGAAAGGACAGGAGGTGACTGTTCATTTTCTTACCCATGATAAATTTTTGGCGGATGTCGACAGCCTTCATTCGGGCACCCCTTCTTCCGTATCGGCCGTGGCTGAAGAGGTAACCGAAGTGGCGGTGTTTAAACCTTCTGTGTTGAAGAAACTGGAAGCAGAAATTTACGAGTGGCCGAGTCTTTTACGCAAGGTGAGCGAAAAGTCATTGTTCGAAAAAGTAAAGATGCGCAACGAGTTGTTTCAATGTGAGGCAAAAGAGCGCTACCTGTTGTTTCTGAATTATTTTCCCAACGTCACCAACCAGGTGAAGGCGGCACACGTGGCCTCCTTTCTCAGCATGTCGCAGTACACACTCAGCCACATCAAAAAAGAGCTGGTACAAACCGATTTTTTGCGAAACCGCAAAAACTAGTTTTTGTAAAGCACCCTCCTTTGTATCAAACAAAGGAGCATGAAAAAAATATTTGTTACGGGAGGTTCAGGTTTTGTGGGCCGCAAACTTATCCAACGGCTCGTATACGAGGGTTGCCATGTCATCGCGCTCAGCCGCACGGAGTCATCAGATAAAGTGATCAAAGGGCTCGGGGCATTCCCCTTGCGGGGTGACTTACACAGCGCGGAAGCCCTCGCAAAAGGTGTGGCCGATGCCGACACCGTGTTTCACCTGGCCGCTTCGGTGGATTTTTGGAAATCACGCGAAGAATTGCATGATGATCATGTTGCCGCTACCAAAAAATTGCTCGCATTGGCAGCTGCCAAAACATCCAAGGTAAACCGATTTGTCTATCTCAGTGCCGCCTCTGTGGTTATGAACGGCCAGCCTATTCTACATGCTGATGAATCTTTTCGCTCCGATCGGTTGATCGATGGCTATTCACAGACCAAACTCGAGGCTGAGACGCTGGTGCTAAAGGCAGCCACCTCTGATTTTGGCACGGTGGCGATCCGGCCACCCCTTATTTGGGGCAGAGGGGATACATCTGCGCTGCCGCAGATTAAGGCGGCCGCACTCAATGGGCAGTTGGCGTTTATTGGTGGGGGCAGGCACAAATTTGTCACATGCCATGTTCAAAATGTCTGCCACGCACTGCTTCTTGCTGCCCAGTCAGAGGTAAGTGGTGAAACATTCTTTGTGACCGATGGCGAAAAGCTTGAGTTCAAACAGTTCATTACCGACATGCTTAAGACGCAACATGTTGTGGCACCAAACCGCTCCGTGCCACTGCGTGTGGCAAAGGCGATGGCTCGTTTCTTTTCGTTTACCTGGCGTACGCTGGGGCTGAAAGGTCACCCGCCACTCTACCCGGGGATGGTGAATGCATTGGGGCTTCCCTTCATCGTGTCCGATCAAAAAGCCCGCGACATGCTGGGCTACCAGCCGATTGTGTCGGTGCGTGATGGACTTCAACAAATGTATTCTTAACCACTTTTTACTTCTATGAAATGGCCTTGTGAATTCTTCACATAAACCAACCAGATTATCCTGGCATTCTGCCGAAATGCCGCACTACGGCATTCAGCCATTTGACTTTAAACAAAACATACAGACATATGAAAACGCACTTAATTCTATTGACAGCCTTTTTGCTGGCTGGCGCGGTGGCGGCTCAGTCGGTTGACAAAAGCAATCAAGTTGTAGGCACGTGGCTTAACCAGGAAAAGGAGGCACGAATTGAAATCTATCGCGACAAAAACACATATTCCGGCAAGATTGTTTGGCTGAAAGAACCAAACAACGAGCGCGGACTGCCAAAAGTAGATGATAAAAACCCTGATCCCGCCAGGCGCAGCGATCCGATTGTGGGGCTGGTGCTTTTGCGCGGATTTGTGTATGACCAAGCCGAGGATGAATGGGTAGACGGCAAAATCTACGATGCCCGCGAAGGCAAAACGTACAAATGTTATTTAAAGGTAGCTGAAAACGGAACGCTGAAGGTGCGTGGATATATGGGTGCGGCCTGGATGGGATTGGGAAAAACGAATGTCTGGACACGAGTGAATTAGACGTCCGGTCGGTACCGCAAACACACAGCTCACCGCCCGGCAACCTACTTCTCCTTATTTCGCAAATCCACGTTAAAAAAAGCAAATACCGTCAGCGCATGATTGTCTTCAATATCGCGTCCATTGGCTTTTTGAATAAACTGGTTCATGTAGCCGATTTGCGCATTGAAGCTGCGGGTAAACTGGTAGCCGAGGGTGACCCCCAACCGGTTTTGGTCAAACAGGTTAAATCCGATGTTGTCGCCAAAATTGATGAAGATTTCATCGTACACCGTGGCAAACAGCTTTTGAGCTCCCTTTTCATCGCGCGTCAGCGGAATGGTCAGCAAAAAGCGGTACCGCATGCGGTTCTGTAGCTCGAAGCCATCGGTGATGGTGCGCAGCCCCGTAGAGGCATCGGGTGCAGACCAGTTTTGCAGAAACCGTTGCTCCAGCCGAAACCGGTGTTGGAAGTTCACTTTGCCAGAAGCATGGAGCAGGGTTACTTGTTGCCACGGCCGGTGCTCATAGCGCTCCTCGCCTTCGGGCAAGGGGATCGGCTGCTCGCCATACGGATACGTCCACAAGTAGGCGTACCCGGCTGTCAGGATCACGTTGTCGTTCAGGTGATAGTTGAGGCCTACGCGCGGCAGCACCTGCTGCCACTCGTTTACAAAGTCGGCACGCCTGAGTTGCAATTCTGTCCATACCGACCATTTGTCGGTTAGCCGGTAGGTGCCAAAATAGCACCACCAACTCAGGGCTTGGTCTTCTACGTTTTTCTCTTGGGCCAGGGCTGGTTGTGCGGCCATCAACAGGGCTGCCAGTAAAATGGGTAATGTATGCTTCATGGTTGCTGGTTTTAAAAAAAAGTAGCGGGGCATTGCAGCCCCGGCTACTAACACCCCTACCTAAACCTTGTTTTTTGCTACAGCGTATCTTTTAACCATTCCACGGTACCGGTTTCCAGGTTGTAAACACCGCCCACAATTTTGATGGAGCCCTCACGCACGCGCTTGGCCAGCACGGGTTCCAGGTCGCGCAGTTGCTGCACTTGCATGCGCACATTTTCCTTGATGGCATTTTCCACAATGTTAGCTCCGCCCATGGCTTTGGCTTTGGCGGCAGCGGGTTTGATGGCGTTGATGAGCGTGACGATGTGACCGGGCACTTCGGGCACGTTCACCGCGGCAGCCACGGCCCCGCATTTGGTGTGCCCCAGCACCACAATCAACTTGGCTCCGAGTACCTCTTCGGCAAACTCAATGCTGCCATACGAGGCGGCTGCCGAAACCTGGCCGGCCGTGCGCACAATAAACAAATCGCCCAGGCCTTGGTCAAAAATGATTTCGTTGGGCACGCGCGAGTCGGAACAGCCCACGATGATGGCAAACGGCTTTTGCCCCTCGGCCACTTCTTTGATGCGGTTTATATCCTGACGTGGCCGGATGGACTTGCCTTGCACAAACCGCTGGTTGCCTTCTTCCAGGCGTTTGAAGGCATCGGCCGGGGTCACTTGTGCCACGGCCGTGGCAGCCAGCATAACCAATACCAGTTGGGAGATGATGATTTTTTTCATGTTTTGTTTGTTTGGGAGATGATGGTTTTTTTGAGTCAACAATGTTAGCGTTGACCACTCCGAAAAATGCGGAGTGCTCAGTTTTTTGTTTTCCGCCTGAATTCCGCCTCCGCGAGCTTGGGTGCCGTGCGCACCCGCACTTTCTCGGGCCCCTCGGCTTGCCTCGATTTGCTTTTGGACAAACCAAATCCGAAATTCAAATAACCTACGCTTTCGTAGAAATAGGACTTGGTTGTTTTGTCGTACTTGATCGGAGCATTGAGAATGCGCTTCATCAGTGCAAGATACTGATAGAGCGTACTCTCCGAGATGTCCAAGCGCCTGGCCAGGTCGCGGGGTGTTCCGGTGGCGCGCATACGTATCAATTGGTCAAGTCGGATTAACTTATCGATGACCTTTTCAAACTGCCTGCTCATAAAGGCTCATTCCTTTCAATTTAACGATGTTGGATTTTTTTTTGCGAGGCCCTGCGCAACACGCGCTGCTGCCGGCATGCGGCAACTATTTTTTGCGGGGCCTGCCGAAGCCGAGCCACGGGGGCCGGCCAGCATTTAGGCAAACGAAAGGGAGGAGTCAGATGCGCAGCACGCGTATCCGCAAAAAGAGAGACGCTACTACCGCGGTTGTGCGCGTTTGGAACGCGACCCGGGAGGCAACAGAAATGAACGAGAGCGGAGACGGGGCGGCCGATATGCGCTGCGAGGCCGTAACCCTTTTTTCGGATTCATGCGCGCGGCTCTGGGCAACTAACTCCACTTTTTCTTCTTTGCCCTCGGCCACGGGGGCCTGAAGCAAATTGAGGGGGAGGAAAAACAACCAGAAAATGGCTACCCATTTCATCGCGTCACGTGCGTTTGTCCTTCTTAACGATAAGCGTTTGCAAAATGTTTTGGGGGCGTACTCAAAAAATGGCTGGCTCCGGCACGGTTTAAGGGCCGCAAAAATCCCCGGAAGGGCACCGGATAAACCGCCCCCGGGGGGCAGATTTCGCCCCGCCCCGCGGGCCGCGTAAATTTTACATGGACCGGAACCGGCTGTTGCGTACCTCCAAGGGTGTAAACGAGGTGTTTTGTTTGACAAAATTGGCCAGGTGTGCCTGGTCGGTGAAGTGGTAGGCGCGCGCAATGTCGGCAATGGGTTGGTCGGTGTAGCGCAGCATGGTTTTCACTTCTGACAGCAGCCGCTCGTTAATGATGGCTTTGGGCGATTTACCCGTTACTTCCGAGACACTTTCGATCAGGTACTTGGGGCTGATGTGAAGCGTATCGGCAAAGTCGCTCACCTTCTTAAACGTGCGCAGCTCGGTGTTTACGAGTTTTTTAAAGAGGTAAGCAATTTCTGCTTTGCGCGAATGAACAGGAGGGGGATCCAAGGTTTCGGCCGCGTGTTTGTCAAATACCTCTTGTGTTTTGTGAAACAGTATCTGTGTGTAGAGCGACAGTACGGGCAGCGAAGTGACAATGGGCTTGGTGTACTCTTCCAGCATGCGCTCGTATGTCTCCGCCAATTCGGCATACTCGCTGTCCGACACAATGTAAAACGACTCCTTCGTGGGGTCGAGAAATGAAAAGTCTTTACGGGTGTTGGAGTTGTTTTGGCAGATGTTCAGAAAATCTTCTTTGAAAAGCACCACGTAGCCATCCCAATCGGGGTCGCTTTGCCATTGAATAAGCTGGCCGGGTTTGAATACGATCAGGGCGTTGAGTTGGTGGGTGGCATATTCTTTTTCGTAAAACGAAATGGTAAAGTTGGCCTTGCGCATCAAGCCGATCTGGTAAAATGACAGGCGGAACAGCGGCATATTTCCACGCACCTCTTTCCCGATGTCACGGAAACGAAATACGTGCACATCGCTGTGCTGGGTGCGCACCTGCCCGCCCGCAGCATGGTGCAGGTCGTCAAACTCATGAAATTTATGGATGGATTGAAAAGGCATCTTTGCTTCGAAAATAGAGAAAAGCACCCATGGGCGAAAGGGCGGCCGGGCGCCAACGAGCGGGACCACGCCCACGGTTACTCAGTGCGCGCTGGCGAGGCTGCTGGATTTCGCGTTGACCGGATCAATTCTTGTGCCTTCTCTAGGTCTTTATCGCGAAAGCTTACGCGATCGGTGATCGTATAGGAGACGGGGTGGTGGGGCATTACGCCCCGGCCGGTGTCTTTGAGGCGGAGTTGATGAATGGTCTGATACACGTTGAACTCCACGTGTAAACGTGAGGCTGGCAGCACGATGATGCCGCTGGCTGACGAGCGAGAGGCATATTCGCTGCCTCCCGTTTCTTCACCAATGATTACCGCTTGGCGCTTGTGTTTCAGATAACTCGCCACCAGGCTGGCCATGGAGAACGTTCCTCCGTTGGTCAGCACGTACACCGAACCATGAAAATGATTGCGCGTGCGCTTTTTGAACAGGAATGCGTGATTCCACCCGTGCCTGCTCGGAAACTGAATAGGGTTGGCAGTAAACAATACCGGGGTGATTCTTTCCCAAAAAGAGGCTTTAAACCGAGGGTTAATGATGTGTAGGTTGGGTTTGCGCGTAATGACAAACGGGACGATGGCCTGCGGAAGCAAGTGCGTGAGGAAGTAATTGCCTTTGAAAATGCTGCCGCCTCCATTATCGCGCAGGTCCAGCACGAGGTGGTGTACTTGTTCGTGGCGCAGGTGCCGGAATGCCTGGCGAAACGCCCTTCGCTGTTTTTTACCATCAAAGTTGTCAATGTCCAGGATGCGGGTCAGCGAGTCAAAGGCAGGCTCGTAAAGCTGAAGTCCATCGAACTGTTTCACCAGGCGCACCTGACGATAGCCCGCGATGGGCAATTTGGGCAGGTCTTTGGTCAAGGTAGGTCGCAAGGTCAGCGTATCCCGCTCGCCTGCCATCGTTTGAACGGCCACCCGAAAATGGTCGGCCGCGCCAAACAGCCGGTAGTAGTTGATGTCGATGTCCTTTTCCAGCGTGCTGTACTTGTGTGTTTCGTTGCGCCCATCGGAGAAGACGATCTCGCGCACTGCGCTGGCCACCGAGTCAATGGGATGGCCGTTGATGCTTATGATTTCGCTGCCGATGTAGCGGGCAGTATCAGGCGCTTTATAGGAGCGCACGTAGAACTTCCCGGAATCTGCCCACAGCGTGAGCGGAAGTAAGCGAAGTGAGTCGTTTCTTGTTTTAGCATACACGTACATGTGGCCACAGCCCACGTGGGCCACTACGCGCCTCACCACGTTGGTAAACTCACGCGGCAGCAAAGGAGTTTCGGTATCCTTTTTGGCGGCCCCAAAAATCGAGTCCCATGCGGCCCGGGGTGTGTAGTCATCGTATGCCGGGTGCCATTTGCGCAGGTATTTTTTCAAGTGGTCTAAGTCGCGCTGCATGTCGCTGGGTTGCAACCGCACCTGACCGTAGCCGAGGCCTGCCGAGGCCATCCAGAGAAAAAGGGCAAATAACGTTTTCCGCATTTGCCGTAATTCAACGCACGGGCCGCGCGTTTGTTTCGCGTTGAATGACGTACCCGCTTAGGGCACTGGCCACACCACCCGGCCCTGCCCACACCACCGCTGTTTTCGGCTGAAGGTTCAGCGGCCGTCAGTGAAGGTGCGCACGCAGCATCCACGCCATCTTTTCGTGCGTCTCCATCAGGCCGGTGATAAAGTCGCTGGTGCCCGCATCGTGGTAGTCGGCAGCAAAGCGGTTGATGTTTTCGCGCAGGTGCATGATGATTTGTTCGTGATCGGTGAGCAGCTCGCTGACAAAGCCGCGACTGTCGTTTTTTTCGCGGCTGGCCTCCGTCAGGTGGGTGAGGGCCAAGTAGCTTTTGAGGGTGGCAGGGGCGTAATGACCCAGGGCGCGGATACGCTCGGCCACATCGTCCATGATTTCGTCCAGTTGCTCGTATTGGTTTTCAAAAAATACGTGCATGGCATGAAAGTCCGGGCCTTCTACATTCCAGTGGGCATTGCGCGTTTTGGTGTAAAGCAAGAATTCATCGGCCAGCAGCTTGCTTAACTCCGCGGCTACCGCTTGGCGGTTTTGGTCGCTGATTCCAGTTTGAATAGTCATGTGTACGAAGGGTTATAGCTATCAAACAAATTCGCTCCGAAGAGGTTCCCGGCAGCCGGATTCAAGCGGAGGCGATATCCCACGCCAACCGGCCGATCAACAACAGCAGCACCGCCAGAAACACGTAGCGCACAAAGACATTACCACGCCACATCGCTGCCTTGCTGCCCGCGTAGCTGCCCGCCATGTTGCACACCATCATCGGCAGCGCCAGTTTGTAAACGATCGACTTTGAGATAAAGAAACCGATGAGGGAAGCGAGATCGGCCACTACGTTGATGATTTTAGCGTTGGCAGACGACTGCAAAAACCCCAACCCCAGCACCGATACAAACGCGAAGACCAGCAAGGTGCCCGTGCCCGGCCCGACAAAGCCATTGTAAAAACCCAGCACCGATCCGGTAGCGATGGCCGCGAAGACCAACGCCCTTCCGCGAAAGCGTGGTGCATGGTGCGCACCGAGATCCTTCTTGAAAAAACTGTATACAGCCAGGACAATGATGACCACGAGCAGCAGGGGCTTGAAAACTTCGGGAGGCATGAGTGCCATGGCAAACGTGCCTCCAAAAGAACTGACGGCTGCCGCGATGCCCGTGGCCCAGATCAACGTGGCGTCCACACCCAGGGTGCGTATGTATTGGGCGGAGGCCACGAGCGTACCGGCCACCGAGGCAAATCGATTGGTGGCAATGACTTGCACGTGCGTCAGTTGCGGAAAGAGGATGAATAAGAGCGGCACTTGCACCAGACCGCCTCCGCCCACCACGGCATCGATAAATCCCGCGAAAGCGGCACCCGCGCACAGCAGCCCATAAAGCCAAACGTCCGTTATCTCCATCAGGCGGCCGAAGATAACGCAAAAGCACCGCAAACTTTATTTTTGCGTTTCGTGTTGTCAACCCGCGGGCTCAAAATCCCGCTCCTTTTTGAATCTGAAATTTTGAATTTTGAATCTTGAATTTCTTATGACCATCCGCTCCGTAGCCCGCTTGCTGTATGCCCAGCCCGTAGACATGGGCGGCATTCCCATCCGCCAGCCCTTGCCCACGCAGCAAGTACAGCAAATCGATCCTTTTTTGCTGTTGCACCATGCCAACATCAAAGCGCCCACCCATATCGAGCCGCATGATGCCGGCATAGGCCCGCACCCTCACCGCGGCTTTTCGCCCGTCACGTTTATCTTTCAGGGCGGTGTGCACCACCGCGACAGCCGTGGCAACGACAGCGTGATCTATGCAGGGGGTGCCCAATGGATGAATGCCGGCATGGGCATCATTCACAGCGAACGCCCCCCGCATAACATCCACGAAATAGGCGGCCGCCAGGAGATCATCCAACTCTGGATCAACACACCGGCCCAGCACAAAATGGATGTGCCCGCGTATTTTCCGCTGCGCGCGGACGAAGCCCCCGCCTTGCCAACCGATGACACGCGGGTGACGGGAAAAGTATTTTCGGGCGAAGTGTTGGGCGTGAAAGGTCCCATCCCCTCGCAGGCCGTGGTGAATGCCGCCACGCTGGAAGTGAAAGCGGGAGGCAAGCTCGCGATCCCCGTTCCGCCCTCGCACAACGCATTGCTGTATTTGCTGGATGGCGAAATCTCCGTGGAAGGATTTGGGTTGGTAGAGGGGCTGCACATCGCACACTTCAAAAACGATGGCGAGGGCCTGGCCTTCGAAGCCAAAAAAGATACGCGAATACTATTTTTGTCGGGCGAGCCGTTGAATGAGCCCGTGGTTTCGTATGGCCCGTTTGTCATGAACAGCCAAACGCAGATCATGGAGGCCATGCGCGACTACCAGATGGGAAAAATGGGCGTGCTGATTGAAGGATGAGCGACAATAGCAAAAATACAAGCATATCATGGCGACACAACCTACCTTGGCCAATGCCTTGAAAGCCGGAGCGGTGGCAGGCTTCATGGGCGCGGGCCTCAATCACGTGTGGAGTTTTATTGCCCAAGCCCTGGGCAGCGTGCCGCCCCCCGGTTTTGCGTTGGCCGTAACCATATCCAGCGTATTGTTGGTGGTGGTGGGCGCGGTGTTTTATTTTTTGCTGGCGCGATTTGTGCCCAAAGGCGCATTGATATGGACGGTGGTGGGCGTCATTTTTATGCTCGCCAGTTGTTACAGCCCCACGCTGCCCACCTTACCCGATGGCACCGCGGCCCCCGAAGGGTTCGCCTTGCTGACCATACCCATGCACCTGATTTCGGGCCTGATTGCCCTGTGGGGCATTCCGCGCTGGAGCAACTAAACTGTTTGCCCTGTTTGTTTGTTATCCGGTCAATCATAGAAAACATGGAGACGCACGCGACATTTCAAAAATCCACGCAAGTAGAAGCCCCCGTCTTGGAGCTGATTGGCAAACGAAAAAGCAGACGCGCCTATGCTGACCGATCCGTAAGCCAGGGCACAATTGACTCGCTCTTTGAGGCTGCGCGATGGGCACCGTCCAGCAACAACGAGCAACCGTGGTTTTACATCTACGCCACCAAAGAGCAACCCGAGTTGTGGAACAAATTGTTTGAAGCGGTGAACCCCTGGAACCAACTGTGGGCCAAAGAGGCACCGCTGTTGGTATTGGCGCTGGCGCGAAAAACATTTCATAAGAATGGCAAGATAAACCAGTCCGCACGGTATGACTTGGGTGCCGCCAATGCGTTTCTGAGTCTTCAAGCCACCGAGATGGGGTTAAATGTTCACCAAATGGGTGGATTTTATCCCGAGAAGGCCAAAGAGTTGTTGAATATCTCTGATGAATACGAACCCGTGGTAATGATGGCCATCGGCTATTTGGGCAGCGAAGACCAACTGCCACCGGAACTGAAGGCGCGCGAGAATGCCCCGCGCGAGCGCCACACGCGCGAAGCCTTTGTGATGAACAAGGGTTTTTGATCGCGGGGCGCCCCCTGGTGCATCGAACGGAATAACGCATGATAACAGCTACGATTGGACGCGATCACTACCGCACCGAAATCATCGCCAGCGGCAAGACCCTATGGGCCGATGAACCCGAAGAACTGGGCGGCACCGATGTGGCCCCCGCGCCCGGGGAGTTTTTGATGGTGGCCTTGGCTTCGTGCACGGCCATTACCTTGCGCATGTATGCCGACCGAAAGCAATGGCCGGTGGAACAAATCCGGGTGGAGGTGGGGTTTGAAAAGGTCGAAACAAAAACCATCTTCAAGCGCGATGTGGCCTTGTATGGCGACCTGAGCGAAGAACAGCAGCAGCGGTTGCTGCAAATAGCCAACAGTTGTCCCGTGCACAAAACATTGATGCATCCCATCGAAATTATCACCCAACTCATTTAACCGATCTACCCATGGACATCACCAAGAAATACACCAACGGAGAAGTGACCATTGTGTGGAAGCAGGATATGTGCATCCACTCGGCCATTTGTTTTAAAGGTTTGGGAGAGGTGTTTGATCCCAAAAAACGGCCGTGGATTACCCCCGAAGGTGCCAGCACCGAACGTATCATCGACCAAATAAAAAAATGTCCTTCGGGAGCGTTGAGCTATTACCTCAATAAAGATGCGCCCAACGAAAAAGTAAATGTAGAGGCCGAGACGATTGTGGAAACTGCACCCAATGGGCCGTTGTTGGTGTATGGCAATGTGACGATTAAGGGAAAAGACGGCACGTTGACCAAGAAGAGCAATGTGACGGCCTTTTGCCGCTGTGGGGCCTCCGCCAACAAGCCGTATTGCGATGGCACCCATCAAAAAATTGGATTTCAGGGATAGGGCTGCCCGGTCAATCGTGCAGCGTGCGCCAGATCAAGTCTTTTAGCTCGGTAATTCCCTGTTGCGCGATGGACGAAATAAACACCACCGGTACATCGGCAGGCACTTCTTTTTCCAGTTCGGTTTTCAATTCCTCGTCCAGCATGTCGCACTTGGAAATGGCCAGCAGTCTTTTTTTGTCCAGCAGTTCGGGGTTGTATTTTTTCAGTTCGTTGAGCAAAATGCGGTACTCTTCCCGGATGTCTTTCGCATCGGCCGGCACCAAAAACAACAGTAATGAGTTTCGCTCGATGTGTCGCAGAAAACGGATGCCAAGTCCGCGCCCTTCGGCTGCGCCTTCAATAATGCCCGGGATGTCGGCCATGACAAACGACTTGTCATTGCGGTAGGGCACCACACCCAGGTTGGGTGTGAGAGTAGTGAAAGGGTAGTCGGCAATTTTCGGCTTGGCAGCCGATACCACCGATAGCAAAGTGGACTTGCCGGCATTTGGAAATCCCACCAGACCTACATCGGCCAAGAGTTTTAATTCCAACACCACCCAGCTTTCTTGTCCGGCTTCGCCCGGCTGCGCGTGCGTGGGGGCTTGGTTGGTGGAGGTAGCAAAAAACGCATTGCCCTTGCCGCCCCGGCCTCCGGCCTTCAAAATCACTTCTTGCCCGTCATCATTGATTTCGGCCAGTGTTTTTCCGGTTTCGGCATCCTTGGCCACGGTGCCCAGCGGCACCTCCAGCACTTCGTCCTGGCCCATGGCACCGGTGCGGTTTTGTTCTTCGCCCGCGTGGCCATCATCGGCATGGATGTGTTTGCGGTATTTGAGGTGGAGCAGCGTCCACAGTTGGGCGTTTCCTTTCAGGATGATGTGCCCGCCCCGGCCGCCATCGCCCCCATCGGGGCCACCCTTTTCAATAAACTTTTCGCGGTGAAAGTGCACAAAGCCTGCCCCGCCTTTGCCCGAACGGCAAAAGAGTTTTACGTAGTCGATAAAGTTGGGGTTGGCCATGCAATGGATTGTGTGCGGATGCTAGGATCGGAGGAATGCTACTTCAGCTTGCGGTTGAATTCCGCTGCTTTCTTTCGAAAATAGGCCATTTCTTGCCGGGGCGTCATGCCATCAATAGCAGCAGCAATCTCCTCTCTTCGCATTCGCATGAATGCAACCGCATCAAATGTTTTCTTGGTCTTCGTTTTCATTGCTCAATGACTTCTCGTGGTGTTCGTATCTCTAAAATCCGATGCCCATTTTTAATGTTTACCGCATTGTATCCGCGTATCCGATGGATGTTAACTATGTGTTTGAAATTCCAACTGACAAGTATGTCTGCATTAACCAGGGTGGCAAGCGCAATGTGTCGACAATTACAACTTAATCAATTCGGCAATAGAGGCAAAAATCTCATCAATGTCGCCTATGCCGTTGACCGTGTTCAGCCTACCTTGTTTTTCATAATAGGGCAGCACGTGAATCGTTTTGGTAAAGTATTCGGTGATGCGTTTGTTGAGTTTCTCCTCTTCGTCATCGGCCCGGTTTTCCACCGTTCTGCGCTTGGCAATGCGGGCCCGCACTTCGGCTTCGGTCACGTTCAAGGCCACCACATAATGGATGGCAGAGCCCTGCTCTTTCATAAACTGGTCCAATGCTTCGGCCTGGGGCACCGTGCGCGGAAAACCGTCAAAAAGGAAACCCTTGGCCAGCGGATTTTTGTTCAACTCCTCCTGGAGCATGGCGATGGTAACTTCATCGGGCACCAAGGCCCCGCTGTTGATGATCTCTTTGACGCGTTGGCCGAGGGGCGTGTCGTTTTTGGTATGCCAGCGAAACAAGTTGCCCGTGGAAATATGGACGAACCCATACTTCTGGATCAGCTTTTCGCTTTGCGTTCCTTTGCCAGCCCCGGGTGGGCCAAAGAGTACTACGTTGGTCATGTAAACGTGGGGTTAAGTAAACGGTCGCACAAAAAAAGAACCGGCAAGATACAGCTAAACGGGCATGCGGCCAAAGCGCCTGCCCGTCAGGCGGTTAGCCCTTTATGACTTGTTTGTAAATGTCCTGATGATTGCGGCCCAAACCGTCATAGTCCAGGCCATACCCCAGCACAAATTCCTGCTCCAGATCGAAGCCTACGTATTTCACGTCAATGTCTTTTTCGCGCGCAGTTTTTTTGCGCAGCAGGGTTACCGCCTCCACGGATTTGGCCCCCAGGCCACGCAGTTCTTCTATGATTTTTTGCAACGTCAGCCCGGTGTCCACAATGTCCTCAATGATCAGGATGTCTTGGTTGAACAGACTTTCCTCATGGCCGATGAGGGTTTTCAATTGGCCTGTGCTGGCCGTGCCCGAGTAAGAAGCCACTTTTACAAACGAAACACGGCAGGGTATTTTGATCTCTTTGAGCAAATCGCTGGCGAACATAAACGACCCATTCAGGATCGGTAAAAACAACGGGGTTTTGTCTTTGTAATCGCTGTTGATTTGGGTGGCCAGGTCATCTATTTTGGCGTGTATCTTTTCTGCGCTGATAAATTTTTTGAATTCCAGGTCTTTCAGTTTCATCGCGGCAAAGATAAAATTTGGTTGTCAACTCGGCCGGATTAATTTCCGCAATCGAATGAGAATGGGGTTTGCATTGCCATTTATCGGCTCAGCCTCTCTTATCCAACCGCACGATATTTTCCACATGCATGGTGTGCGGAAACATATCCACCGGTTGTACGGCCGTGAGGTGGTAGGCGGGTGCCAGCAGTTGCAGATCGCGCGCTTGCGTGGCCGGGTTGCAACTCACGTAAATGATGCGCTCAGGCGCGGCCCGCAGCAAGGTTTGGCACACATCGGCATGCATGCCCGCGCGGGGCGGATCGGTGATGATCACATCAGCCGGGCCGTGTTGTTGTAAAAAGGCATCCGTGAGAATGTCTTTCATGTCGCCCGTATAAAATTCCGTGTTGCCAATACCGTTGATTTGTGAATTGATTTTGGCGTCTTCGATGGCAGCCTCCACGTATTCCAATCCGATTACTTTCTTCGCGTGCCGTGCCACAAAGTTGGCAATGGTGCCCGTGCCGGTGTACAAATCATACACGTGCTCATGGCCGGTCAGTGCGGCCATTTTCCAGGCTGCCAGGTACAGTTCATACGCTTGCGCGGAATTGGTTTGGTAAAACGATTTGGGCCCCACGCGAAACGCCAGCTTGTTTTTGCCATCGGGCGCAGGCATGGTTTCCGTAATGTAGGGCTGCCCCTTCCAACATACAATGTCCAGGTCGTGGAAGGTGTCGTTGCGCTTGCCGTTGATGATGTAGTGGGCCGAAGTGATCTGCGGGAACGCCTCGGTGAGCGCCCCGAGCATCGTGTCAATCCACCGCAATTCATCGTAGGTCACTTGCAAGATCACCATCGTCTCGCCTGTGGAGGCCGTGCGGATGGTGAGCGTGCGTAGAAAGCCCACTTGTTTGCGGAGGTCAAAAAACGGGATGTTGTTTTCGATGGCCGTTTTTCGGACCAGCAACCGGATGGCGTTGGAAGGATCGGCTTGCAGATAGCAATTGGCCACATCATCGTAGGGCAATGGCACCCGCTCGCCTGTGGGCGATTTTGTCACTGACGTCAGCCACTTATTGGCGGTGAAGGTGAAATCAAGTTTGTTGCGGTAATGGGTTGTTTGCCTTGATGCCAGAATGGGTTGCACGGGCGGAAGCGCCAGCCCGCCCAGGCGCTCCAGGTTGTCAATGACCTGCTGCTGCTTGTACTGAAGCTGCTGTTCGTATTGGATGTGCTGCCACGAGCACCCCCCGCAGAGGCCAAAGTGCTCGCAGAACGGCTGGGCCCGAAAAGCCGACATCTGCTCCACCGCCTCCACGGTTGCTTCCAAAAACGTGCTTTTGATTTTGGTGAGCGAAACGGTGACCACATCGCCCGGGGCACCACCCTGGATGAACACCACTTTGCCCTCGTGTCGGGCTACGCATTTACCCTCCGCGGCCATGGTCTCAATGCGCAAATGTTCAATCCGGTCGCCTTTTTTCATCTTGCCCAGCGGTCAGTCAGGCCGCGAATTTAAACAGAAAAGCAAGTCTTCCGCATCGTCACAGGTTTTGCTATCTTTCCTGCCTTTGTCATGAAAACGTTTTGGCTTGTTTTGTTGATTTGGTTGCCTGCGCAAGCCGTGGCCTCGCACATTGTGGGGGGCGAGTTTGAGTTGGTGCATGTGGCGGGCAGCACCTATAAGCTGCGCTTGATTTTGTATTTTGACAGCATTAACGGCTTGCCGGGGGCCAAAGATGGCTCAGTGAGCGTGGCCATTTACCGCAAGCGCGACCATGCGTTGATCCGGAGCAGCGTGTTTTTGCCGCTCCTCTCCGAAACCCGCGTGCCCTACACGCAAATTGAATGTACCAACGGGGAACTGGTGACGTACCGATTGGTGTATGAAACCACGGTTACGTTGAGTGAGAGCACCTACAACGATCCCCGCGGGTACTACGTCACGTGGCAGCGCTGTTGCCGAAACTATGCCATTGACAACATCTTCAGCCAAAACCCCAACCTGGGCCCCAACTATGCGGGGCAAACGTTTTATCTGGAGTTTCCCCCGGTGGTAAAAGACGGCCAACCCTTCCGCAATAGTTCGCCCCGGTTGTTTCCTCCGCTGAGCGACTACGCCTGTCCCGGCCGCTTTTATTATGTGGATTTTGGCGGCACCGATGACGATGGCGACTCGCTCGTCTATTCGTTGGCAGAACCGTTGAACACCTTAGCGGCCGATGCCTTGCCTCCGGGTAACGTTCCGCGGCCCGGACCTTACCCGCCCGTGCGGTGGAAATCCGGATTTGGGCCCGCCAACGTCATGGGGGGCGCGCCCGGACTGGCCATCAGCCGCGATGGGCTGCTCACCGTAACGCCCACCTTGCAAGGGCTTTTTGTGTTTGCAGTGAAATGCGAAGAGTATCGCCAGGGAGAAAAAATCGGGGAACTGCGGAGGGACTTTCAAATGCTGGTGCAAGACGCCTGCCCCGTGGCCGAGCCGCCCGTTATTGCCGGCAAACGCGCGGCCGATGTCGCGTTTCTTTTCCGTGACCGGATGAACGTGACCTTTGCGCCCAACACGCCCGATGCCGAGCGCTGCATTCAGGTGCGCGTGTCCGATCCTGACGCCAGCAAAGCCGATGACAATTTTACAGAGCGCATCCGGCTGCGGGTCGTGCCCCTTGGTTTTCGTGCACGCGATTTGAGTTCGGTCACCATCGGGCCTCAGTCCACCGCCATTTTGCAGAATGGCAGCACCCGCGAGTTCACAATTTGCTTTCCCGAGTGCTCGTTTGTTCCCGGAGGCGCGTATGAGATTGGCGTCATTGCCCAAGACGATGCCTGCACCTTACCACTGTCGGATACGTTGCGCGTACGTGTAACGGTACTTTTGCCGCCCAATCAAAAACCTCAGTTTACGCCTGACGTGGTCGCAACCGTGGGCGAGCAGGCCGAAGTGATTCGATGGCCGTGGAGCGTCACCGATCCCGATGGCGACCCCCTGGTGTTTGCCTCATTGCCCACCAATTTCCTGCCGGATACCGTAGGCATGACCTTGCGCATCACCAACCAACAAAACGGCCGCCTTGAGGGCGTATTGGAGTGGCTGCCGCAATGCGATGTTTACAACTTTTCGCGGCAAAATAGTTTTGAGCTAACCTATCTTGCCAATGATCTTGATCGCTGTGACATCAACCTGGCCGATACGCTTACCTTTCGCTTGCGCATTGAGTTGCCTAACAATGTAGCGCCCATCATCGACTCCGACCTGCGCGCGGACGCGAGCGACCGGGCAGTGCTTGATGTAGAGCGAAAAATAAACGAGTCACTGGTGTTTACTGTCACGGGCAGCGATGCCAACAACGACCGGTTGGTGCTGGATGTGAAAGGCAAAGATTTTGCGTTGGCTGATTACGGCATGGCGTTTTCCCGAGCCGAGGGCAACGGCCGCATTTCTTCGCCCTTCCGGTGGGATATCCGGTGCGGCAATGTGAACCTGACCAGGCGCGATACGTTTGAGCTCCAATTTATTGTGGTGGACAACGTCAATAAATGCCGCTTTTACAAAGCCGACACGCTGGACGTGAAAGTGAAAGTGAAGCCCCCGGATAATCAACTGCCGCAGTTAACGCTGGAGGCCGAGCCCGGTGGGGGTGTGCTGTCACCTAACCTGAGTTACACCCTGGGAGAGCCCATCCGTTTCCGGCTGCGTGGCCGCGATGCCGATGTGTTTCCGCAACCCGACCGGCTTTCGCTCACGATGGCCGAAGGCACGGGCAATGTGGAGCCCCGTGGCTTCGTGTTTGAACCGGCTACCGGCCAAACCGAAGTCAGCTCCCTGTTTTCCTGGACACCCGACTGTTCCGTGTTTGAGAAAGGCGTGTATGAAAACCACTACGAATTTCTTTTCCGGGTGGAAGACGACAAATGCTTTCGGGCAGCCGCAGACAGTATTCGCGTGCAAGTGGTGTTAAAAGACGTGGACGGCAGCGATGCCGGCTTCCTGCCGCCCAACGTCATTACACCCAATGCCGATGGCCGCAACGATTACTTTGCCATGGAAGGGTTTGATCCGGGCGAGGAAGGCGAAAGCTATGACGATAGAGTGAACTTGCCGAAAGACAACTGTACGAGCCGGTTTGAAGAAGTGCAGATTTTTAACCGTTGGGGCAACGTGGTCTTTCGCAGCCGCCAGCGAAACTTCCGGTGGTATGCCGCCAACCAGCCCGTAGGAGTTTACTACTACTTTTTGAAATACACGAGCAAAGAGTACAAGGGCTCCCTGTCCGTCCGCTACTAGAGGGCTACCGCCAAAGCCTGCGTTTGGCGCACGTACACCTCGCGATTGTCCCACACGGTCTTTATCCAAGCTTCGCGCGATTGTACCACCGCCAGCCTGTGCCCATCTTCCACGATGGCCACCAACTCGGCTCCGGCCGAGGGTTCACTCATCAAATACGTGACCGGCTGTGACGTGATGATCAGGCGGGCGGTGTGGGAGGTGATCCACGTGTAGGCAAACAAGCATCCCAACACCAGCAGCAAGAGCAACCCCGGGGCCAAGGCATTTTTTTTCCGACTTTTTTGATACGCCAGCCACCCAAAAAGAATCAGGGCCACTGGCGCCATAGAAGCAAACACCCACGATTCGCTGTTTTTTCCCAACTGCGCCCAACGCGCGGCCTCGTTTTGGGCATAACCCTGGCGCTGGTGACGGGCGGCCAGTTCTTCCATCTTGTCGCGCGCCTGCTCATCGCCCGAGGCCAATTCGTACAGGTTTAAATAGTACAAACTGTGGCCTATGTGGCCCAGGCCCTCCTGGATGTAAGCCATTTTCAACAGCATGGCGGGCGAATATTTATCGTTGGCGAGCAGCACACGATAGAGTTCGAACGACTGGGTGTATTGGCGGGCCGCGAAGAGCGAGTCAGCTTGTTGAAGCACCCGCTCGTTGGAAAACGCGGTACACGGCAACGCTAGGCACAGGGCGAACATTTTTAAACTCGCGGTTTGTATATTTTTCATATTCGGTTACCTTTGTGCCCTCAATTCAAAAAACCCTCAGCGGAGGTCAAAAATAGCGAATTGACGAGAAGATCTCGTAGCTCAGTCGGTAGAGCATTACACTTTTAATGTAAGGGTCCTGGGTTCGAATCCCAGCGGGATCACCTTTCGAAATCGCCTTCCACCCGGGGCGATTTTTTTATGCTGTACCTTTCGGGATGGACTTCCAGCACCTGCTGCTTTTTCTGGCGCTTGCGTTGCTGGCCGAAGTGATCGGCACCGTGGGCGGCTTTGGCTCTTCGCTGCTCTTCGTGCCTGTGGCCAGTTACTTTTTTGACTTTCACGCGGTGTTGGGCATCACGGCTTTTTTTCACGTGGCCAGCAACCTGTCCAAGATCGCCCTGTTCCGAAAAGGGGTGGATAAAAAGCTCGTGCTACAACTCGGTGTGCCCGCGGTGGTGTGCGTTATTGCCGGGGCGTGGCTCAGCCAGAAGATGGACGTGCGCTGGCTGGAGTTGGCGCTGGCTGTGTTCTTGATTTCGCTTAGTATCCTTTTGCTGCTCACCCAACACCTGGCCCTTGCGCCCACGCGCACGAATTCTTTTTTGGGCGGTTCACTTTCGGGCCTTTTGGCCGGCCTGGTGGGCACCGGTGGGGCGGTTCGCGGGGCTACATTGGCTGCGTTTCAACTTGAAAAGGATGTGTTCATCGCTACTTCTGCCATCATTGACCTGGGGGTGGATGTGAGCCGCAGTGCCGTTTATGCATGGCAGGGGTATGTGCAAACCGAACATCTTTATGTGGTTGGCGCACTGGTGGGGGTGAGCGTGGCCGGCACGTGGATGGGCAAAAAGATCGTGCACCGGTTTTCTGAGCGGCAGTTTCGCACAGCGGTATTGCTGCTCGTGTTGGCTACCGGGCTTTATACCTTGTGGCAGGTGTTGGTGTCCGGGTATCCATAAGTTAGCAGACCGCGTTTTTTTCATCAAGATACGGCAGCATGCGAGTGTGGTCAGGTCTTCAAGAAAAAGCAAACGTTTACTGGCAAGAGGTTGTCTTGTTCCAGGTGGAGTACGCAATTCCGTTTTGATCAGGGGTACCTTTTTGATCGGCACATGTAAACAGAGACTTTCTGGCCACCCCCCACTTCACCGCTGCCGGGTGACTAAAAAAATATTTTTCTCGTCCAGCCCTCGCACTTCGTGAAATTCGTTTACCGGAATTGGAAAGAAATCATGTTCGGTAAGCGTATGGGAGGCCTGTTCGGATATAAAATGTACAGACCCTTTCAGCACCAGTAGGTGGGCGGGCTTTCGGGTGAGATGCCGCGCCAGCAACTGCCCCCTTTCAAGGCCCACGGCAAACTGTTCAAACGTTTCGGTCTTGATAAGCGGCAAGATGGCCGGGGTCTTACCCCACGACAACGCACGGAAGATGTTCATGATGACTCAATAGGTAAATCTGAAACTCAAACCCGTAATTACAAAGGTAACCGCCAGCAGCGTGGTGGCCAGTATATGCAGTGCCACGCTCGAAAGTTTTCCGCGCCTTACCTGAGGTAGTACCATCCAGCGAGCGTGCACTGCTAACAACACGGTACCCAGCAACAGGCCGAACTTAATCCATAACAGGCGGTGGTGGGGCGAGTGCATCGCCAACCAGTCGTCTACGGGTATATACCGCGAGGCCATCCACAGACCCGTTACCACTTGCAAAAGAAAAGCCGGAATGCCCACGCGTTCATAGTATTTCTCAAACTCGAGGATAGGGCCCGTGCTTTTTGTGCGCAGTGCCATCGGCAGCCATGCCAGAGACAAGATTAGGTGTCCACCCACCCATATCGCAGCGCCCAGCACATGAATTAATACCAACCACTTCATAGATCTTTTACAGCAAACAGCCTATATGCCGCGAACAGCGGCAGCGCAATCCAAATCAGGAGCACCCCGGCTGAGAATACGAGGCCGAGTATGCTTCCAAAAAACTGTTGGTAAAATGCCCCGGTATATCCCATCAAGGCGGAAATATCCAGTTGCAACAGCAGAATAATGCGGGCCAGGTCAACGGGATTCATGGCGATGAGTACCAGCGTAATTTTCTCCAGCGGGTAGTCGCTGAAGGTATACACCACCCATAGCAGGAGACCGTCATAGATCAGCGCAAAGTATATCCAGAAAAGCAAAGCCAAGCCAATGGCCCGGGCCTTGTCAGGGGTGAGTACGGCCGCCAAAAAGGCCAATGACACAAACACGAGCGTGAGCAATAAGCCAGACAAGAGCAGCGCCACCCCGGCAGCGCCTCCGCCAAACAGCATCACGGGCAGGCCCACCCCCACACCGAAGGCGGTGGCTAGCGAGGAAGCCACTCCCACATATTGGCTGAGGAAAACAACCTTGCGCGGGATTGGCTGAACCAGCATTAGTTCCATGAACTCGTAGGAGTTGAAATAATGGATAGTGGAAAACACGATGCTGACCAGAGGCACCACCAGCAGTACCACGTTCATTAAACTCAAAATGACCTTGCCCGCATCAGCATCAAATTGAAAAAGGACTGATGTAAGTACCCACAAAAAAAGTGTATAGGCGAGAATAAAGCGGTCGCGCAGCAAATCGTAGAAAACATATTTTAGGAGGCGGCTCATGCGGCAGGTAGTGGTTGCGCGGCTTGTTGCGCGCGTAACATATGGGCAATGGCGCGGCTCAAGCGCATCTCACCCGTGTCTTGCATTAGTGTGGCAACCCTGTTTTGGTATCGCACGTACCCTTCGTGCAGGTACACGATGTCCGTGATCAATTCCTCGAGGTCGCTCAAGATGTGGCTCGTAATCACAACAAGTTTTCCGTTTTCTTTTGCCCAGGCGATTTTTTCTTTCAACGCTTCGGAGGCGATGGGATCTAATCCAGCGGTGGGTTCGTCCAATATCAAGATGGGCGGAGAAAACAGAAAAGCGAGGGCGGCACTTACTTTCTGGCGTGTACCACCTGAAAGCGTGCGCATGCGCTTGTTAGCCATGGCATCCAGGCGGAAGGCGCGGAGCAAATCTTCGTCAACATGCGTTACGTCAGGACGAATTGCCTTCATCATGTTGATGACCTGCCCAATGGTCATGTTGTCAGGGTAGCGCCCGATTTGCGGCATATACCCGATTTTTTTTCGATAGACCTCCTGGTTTTTTATTACCTGGCCATCAACGTGAATGGTGCCCGCATCGGGAATGGCCAGCCCCAGGATGCACTTGATCAGGGTGGTTTTGCCGGAGCCGTTGGGGCCGATTAAGCCATAGCTGCTGCCCGCCCGCCATTCCAGTTGGATGTTGCGCAGTACCGGTAGTTTGCCAAAGTTTTTACTGATGTTTTGGAGGCAGATCATAGGGCTTCATCGCAGGCGTTGTGTCTTTCAGGTTTTCGGGTGTGATAGCCGGGGCAGCCCGCTCGGCTTTGTCGAGCAGTAGGACCAGAAAACTGCGCCACAACAAGACGGCCGTTGGCATGCGGTCAATCAGCGTACCGTATAGGCTCACCGGCCGGTAGGGTATGTCACCCACGCCATCCCGTGTCAGGTCGTACCCCTCGTAGCGATCCCAGTAATTGGATTCAATGCTATTCAACACCAGGCTGCCGTTGGTGATGATGTCAAAGGTATTTTGCCGGAAGTTGTTTTGGCGAAAGCGGTTCTCGTCACAACTCGCCTGCAACCGAATGGCATAACCATTAGCCCGGAACTCGTTTTGGTAAAATTGGTTTCGGCTACTGCCTTCCATAAAGATACCGATCGAGTTTTCGATAAACTCATTGTGGCTGATGTCGCTATCGCGGATGTCTTTCAACAACAACCCGTACGCGGAGGAGCCCCAGTTGTGCACAAAGCGGTTATGTGTCATCGTCACGCCCTTCGTGTACATGACCGCCACACCCGCCCCGTTGTTTAAAAAAGTATTGCCGTGGTAGGTGTCGTCATGCGAAAACATGAAGTGCAGGCCGTAGCGCATATTGCCTTCGCTATGATTTTCCGTTACGAGCGATTGGGTCACGAATTCAAAGTAGATGCCATCGCGATGACCGTGCACTCGGTTACTCCGCAAGGTAGCATGATGACATTTCCACAGGTGTATGCCGTTACCGATTTGATGTTCAGCTGCAGCATCGGAGGTGAGTTGATTTTCTTCTATCAAAATGTGGCTGCTGTTAGCCAGATAGATTCCAAAAAAGCAATTAATAAACGTATTGCGGTATAGGTGAAGATTGGTCGACTCCAGCACTTTGATGGCAGCTAGGTCTTCAATGCTGGCGATGCCGGTGTTCTGAAACGTCAACCCCGAAATGCTGCCACCGGGTGCGTGTACGGTGAATAGTTCATACTTATGATCCCCATCGATGACCGCTTGGCCTTCGCCCCGGATGACGATGCTTTTTTTGATGAGGATGTTGCCCTCGCGGTATAGGCCAGCGCGTATGAGCACGGTATCGCCAGCCGAAGCCAATGCAATACCCTCGCGGATTTTAGTTACCGTGCCACCCGCGCCCACCACAATCGTCTTGGCGTGTGCTATGACCGTCAGTGCAAAGTAGCCCCATATAAAAAATAGGCGCATATTTTACTTGTATTGCGTTAGCACCTCCTGCCAAGTCAGGTATATGCCGCCCCACTGGGCTTTAAATTTCGTCATGGTGGCCTCATCAGCAAAGGCCGCTATTTCACTGGCCATTGGGCTTCGTATTCGATCTGACTTGACATAAAAGGCAGTTTCGGCTTCCAGGAAATGGCCAGGGTTGGCATAGTCGATTACCAACTTGTGTATAAAATCCTCGGTCGGTTCGTAGTCAGCATGATAGAAGTGAGCGAGACAGTTTATGTCGTCAAACTTGTACACTTTGCCGCGCTTGGTAACAAGTTCGCCACCAAACTTATAGTCCATAATGGTCATTTTGCAGAAGTGGCAAGTATCGTTGCCAAACCGGATGGGCTCGGGTTTTACCTGACATGAAGCGACTGCCAGCAGGAGGCTGGCGGTCGCAAGTATTTTGGGTATGGCTTCGAGCAGGTTGACTCTCATGGCTTTTGTTTTCGTATAAAGTGTTCATAAAGCAACGTGGCAGCCACCAAGGCTGTTGCCGTTATAAAAATCCAGCCCCCGATATCCGGTCCTGAGAACGCGGTGAAATTCAATAGTTGTTTGGTGCCGATCAACGGGGGTTGATACGACATGCCCGGAATAGTAATGGCAGCGGTAGGGTCAAGGTTGTGGCCGTAGTCGTATCCCCATAAATAGAAATCGACCAGGGCGCTCACGCCCGTGAGTAGGAGCAGCAGCAGGAATGTCCACAGCCCCATGCGCGTGCCCCACCACGCGGCCACCAAACCGGTGCCAATGATTGCGCCCACGATGTAGATCATGTAGCCGAATTCGGGAAACATGGCTACTTCGATGTGTTTCATGCCGATGTAGTGGTTGAGCGCGCTGATGATTTTGACATCGCCCGTAAGAGTATTAATCCAGATTTTCATTTCAAGCCCCTCCGGGTACTGAGGGGCCCACATCAATATCTGCCAAAGAGGCACAAAATAGGCGCTGACCATCAGCAGTGAAGCGATGGCGATGACACCCCGGGATATGTTGGCAAGTTTTTTCACGCCATGTATTTTAAAGGAAGCCCCGGCCGGATGGCCAAACCGGGGCTGTCAACAGTAAGAAAACCATGAAAAACTATTATCGACTGGCATCTATGGCCGCGTCTTCGATCTTACCGGTTGAGTATTTTAGGGGTACCGCGCTGCCGGCCGGAGATACGCGGATGTAACCTTGCATTTCCTGGTGCAGGGCTGAACAGAAGTCGGTACAATAGAATGGAAACACACCGATGTTTAGCGGCTTCCATTTCAAGGTGGCGGTTTCGCCTGGCATAATTAGCAATTCAGCGTTATTGGCACCTTTGATGGCAAAGCCATGGGGTACATCCCAGTCTTGCTCCAGGTTGGTGACGTGGAAGTATACGTCATCTCCGAGTTTCACACCTTCGATGTTGTCGGGCGTTAAGTGCGAGCGGATGGCCGTCATGTATACGTGTACCTGATTACCCTTGCGCTCTACCTTCGCTTGTCCTTCGCCCAAGGCTGCGTAAGGATGCTTATTTTCTTCCAGTTTGAATATCTTAACCGACTGGGGCATAATTATGGAAGCCGGTATCGCTTCGGCATAGTGCGGTTCGCCAATGGTTGGAAAGTCGAGGATCAGTTTCATCTTGTCGCCAGTGATATCATAGATTTGTGCCGACTGTGTGAGCTCGGGGCCGGTGGGTAAGTATCGGTCTTTCGTGATTTTGTTGTAGGCAATCACATACTTGCCGTGCGGTTTGCGTGTAGGACCACCGGGTACGCACAGGTGTCCGATGGAGTAATACGTGGGCACTCGATCCAATACCTCCAGCGTTTTGACGTTCCACTTGACAATTTCTGACGACACAAAAAAGGACGTATAAGCGTTGCCCCGATCATCAAACTCGGTGTGCAGCGGGCCTAATCCCGGCTTCTTTACTTCGCCATGTAAGGCGGCTTCATATTTAATTACCGGTATGCCTGCAAATTCGCCCTCAAACTCCTTGTTGGCAATGGCTTGCTGGATTTTTGTAAATGAAAACACGGGGATAAGTGCGGCCAGCTTTCCACTGCCCACGATGTATTCCCCCGTTGGATCGGTGTCACAGCCGTGGGGCGATTTGGGGCATGGGATAAAGAAAATGATGTCCTTTAACTGTGCCGGGTCAAGCTGAAGTACTTCGGTCAGTATTTCTGATGTGGCGGTGTGCGTAGTTTCGTCATAGCGGTTGCGCGCATAGCGTGCTTTTACTTTTTCACCTTTACCGGCAGCGATGTACTCTTCGGCCTTCTTCCAGTTAACGGCCATAATGAAGTCTTTGTCTTTTTGTGAGGCATTCACTTCGAGGAGTGTATAGGCCTGTTCGGTATTGTAGCAAGAGAAGAAAAACCAACCGTGCGAAGGGCCCTTACCCGCGCGCGACAAGTCAAAACTCACACCCGGGGTCTTTAGTTGAAACGCGATATTCATCTTGCCGTCTTTCGGGTCTACCGAAATAAAACTGATATAGCCCTTGAAGTTTTCTTTGAATGAACTGATGGGCACATCGGTTTTGTCGCCTATCGGTACACTGAAACGGGTACCGGCTACTACGTACTCCGTATTTTCAGTAATAAAGGGTGAAGAGTGGTTGCCTCCGCTATTGGGAAGTTCCAGAATTTCGGCTGTGCGAAATGTTTTCAGATCGATGCGGGCCACGCGGGGGGTGTTGTTGGCATTGCCAAAAACCCAACGGCCGTCATGCTCACCCCGAGTCGTAGAAATAGCCGGGTGGTGGAGATCATCCCACGGTACATACCCGTGTGACGTGTTGAGCATGGCTTTCGTTTCTTCGCTATAGCCGTAACCTGTGGTTGGGTCTTCTGAAAAAACAGGAATCACCCGAAATAGCCGACCTGACGGCAAACCGTACACGGTCATTTGCCCGCTGAAGCCGCCCGAGACGAAGTTGTAGAATTCATCATACTTACCCGGGGGTACATAGGCTTTGATGGCGGCATCGGTACCTGAGATCAATGTCGGGGCCTGTGGTTTGCACATCTGAAACACCGTGACGGCCAGCAGGGCGATGAGTACGGCAAGTGGGGTACGCATTGTGTTCTTATTCATAATGGAAATTTTAGATTACTTTTTTCGGGAAGCAGCAGGACAGAATCAATAATGTATACTATGCCGTTAGAGCCGCGGGCCGAGCCAAGCACAGCGGCACCGTTGATGGTGATTTTGCTGTCTTTCTTCGCCAAGGTGGCATTATCGAGGCTTACCATGTTAATGACCATGCCATCACGAATCATTGTTTCGGTCAGCACCCCTACGTATACGTGGTATTCCAATAGGGTACGCAGTTGCTCCTTGTTTTCAGGGTTAGTCAGCATTTCCAGTGTGCCTGCCGGAAGTTTAGCGAAGGCAGCATTGGTTGGGGCAAATACGGTGAAGGGTCCTGCGTTGGCGAGCACGTCCAAATACTCCGCTGCCCTTAGTGCTGCTACCAATGTGGTATGGTCTGCTGAATTTGCAGCGATCTTCACCAAATCATGTTGTGATTCATCGTCTTGCACAGAGGCTTGGCCCTCTTCCTGTGGCAGGTTGGCCACGGTTGTACTTGTTTCGTGCTTTGGTCGCTCACAGCCGCCCCACGCCAGGCAGGCAATTACGAAGAGAATGGTTTTCATATGAGGTAGGCAGATAGTTTATTTTTCACCGTCATTTTGGCGCATGAACTCAAGAATGTCGCGTGCATCGCCAATGGACACGTTTTGGTTGGGCATGCGCATTAAGCAGAGCTCCAACAGCTTTTGTGCCTCCGGGTCTTTTTCAAGCATCACATCTACATTGGTGATCATGTTCATGATCCATTCGGGTTTTCGGTTTTTGGTTACTCCCGCCCAGCCTGGGCCTACCACACGTTGATCATTTAGTTTGTGGCAAGCGGCACACTTCATTTCATAAATCGCAATTCCGCGCTTTACACGATCCTGCTCCAATGGGGTATTCAGGGTTACGTTTTTTATGGCGCCAATTCCTTTGGTCGGGTCCGTCATTACTTCTTCCACCGCGCTTGTCTCGGGTGTTCCGTATTCTTCGGGTTTTTGTTGTTTATCGGGTGCACACGCCCCCAGCCACAATAAAATGGCGCAATAGATGACTATGATTCGTTTCATGGTTTTTGAATCGAGTTTCGTGTTTGATGACTCGAAAGTACCTGCTTCGGCACTGTTGGCTTATGATTCGGATCATAAAAACCGTATGATATTTATCAACTTTTTTGCGCGGCCCCGGCCGTCAAATCCTCACTTTGCCATTGACGATTTGGAGCCGTCCGGCAGCTTCCATTTTTTTAATATACCGAATCACCGTCTCAACTCGCAGGCCCGTCATATCTGCTAAAACCTGTCGGGTATAAGGGATTTCCACTTTCCCATTCGCGAGTGGCAGCATCCTTTTTAGATGGTTGAGTAACATACTGAGCCGATGCTCGGGATCATGAGACGATATTTCTGAAAGCATCATGCTTTTGTATCCGAGGCGTTGACAAAGAACCTGGTCAAACTTGATATGAATGTCGAAGTGATTTCGTAAGAGATCGAAAAACGATTCTTTTGGTATTTTCATCACTTCGCCATCCGTTAACGCATAGGCCGTGGCAGGGTATGTTCCGCCACAAAATAGCGGAGGCTCCCCAAACGAATCGCCTACACCAAAAACACCTTGTATGAATTCGCGCCCGGCTTCACTGCCCGTGACCATTTTTACCATGCCGCTTTGAAGTTGAAAGAAGAAAGCGGGCTTATCCCCTTCACGAAACAGACTTTCCGTTTTTCGAAAGCAGGCAATTTGCGCGCCATAGCGGGCGCCCAATGCTTTGGGAATCAGTGCAGCCATGCGATACCCAAAGATGAAGCTCTGAGTACAGTTGAGAAATGACCTGTATTAGGCTGTCGGGTGACTTTTGTCAGTTTTAGTGACGCGCTCTGAAAATTCCAATCTTTCGGCCGCGCAAAAATTCAAGGCCGCTGTACAGCACGTAGGCGGCCAGCGCTTCGTCTACGTTTCCGATAAACGGGATGTTGTCGGGCAATAATTCAAACACTCCCCAGGTGGGGTTGAGCAAGTACAATCCGGACAGGAGCATCAACAGAAGTACGCCTGTACGCTTCATGTTATTTCGCGAATTTCGCTTTTAGCTTGGCCAGCTTTTCTTCCAGGGTCTCCACCGGAGCTTGCGGCTTGCGTGCCTGCGGGCGATTTTCCGGTTTGCCTTTCGCGGCCGGCTTACCGCCCTGGGCAAACGGATCGCTCTTCATCGACAACGCAATCCGCTTGCGCGGAACGTCCACTTCGACTACCGTCACCTTTACTTTTTGTTGTACCGTGATGACGCGGTGCGGGTCTTTGACAAACGTATCGCCCAGGTGGCTGATGTGTACCAGCCCGTCTTGGTGCACGCCAATGTCCACAAAGGCCCCAAAAGCAGTCACATTGGTGACGATGCCGGGCAAAACCATGCCTGTTTTCAGGTCTTTGATTTCAGTGACCCCGTCTTGAAAACTGAAAGCCTCAAATTTCTCGCGCGGGTCGCGACCGGGTTTTTCTAGTTCCGAGAGAATGTCGGTGAGCGTAGGCAGCCCCACGGTGTCGGTCACATATTTTTGCAGGTCGAGTTGCTGGCGCAGTTCGGCCCGGCTCATCAAGTCCTTGACGGTGCAGCCCAGGTCTTTGGCAAATGTTTCCACCAGCTCATAGCGCTCCGGATGCACCGCGCTGGCATCTAGCGGATTGGCCGCATCGCGGATGCGCAAAAAACCTGCGCATTGCTCAAAAGCTTTGTCGCCCAGGCGCGGTACGTTACGCAACGATTCGCGGTCTTTGAAGGCGCCATTCTTATTTCGGTATTCCACGATGCTCTTGGCCAGCGAGGGCCCCAGCCCCGACACGTAGGCCAGCAGCTCTTTGCTGGCGGTGTTTACTTCCACGCCCACGGAGTTCACACAGCTCATCACCACATCGTCCAACCCTGCTTTCAGCTTCAGTTGGTCTACATCGTGTTGGTATTGGCCCACGCCTATGGATTTTGGATCGATCTTCACCAACTCGGCCAAGGGGTCGGTAAGCCTGCGGCCAATGGAAATGGCCCCGCGCACGGTGAGGTCGTGGTTTGGAAACTCCTCGCGCGCGACCTCGCTGGCGGAATACACCGATGCCCCGCTTTCGTTCACCATCACGATCACTATATTTTTTGGCAGGCCAATCGTGCGCACAAAGGCTTCCGTTTCGCGGCTGGCCGTACCGTTGCCAATAGCGATGGCTTCGATCTGAAACCGCTCGCACAATCCTGCCACCACCGTGGCTGATTGTGGTACTTCCTTTTGTGGCGGATTCGGATAGATGACGGTGTCAAACAGCAATTCGCCCTGTGCGCCCAGGCACACGAGCTTGGTACCCGTGCGAAAACCGGGATCCAACGCCAACACGCGCTTTTGACCCAGCGGGGCCGCCAGCAACAGTTTTTTCAGATTGGCGGCAAACACGTTGATGGCTTCGGCATCGGCTTTCATTTTTGACTCCACGCGCACTTCCGTCTCGATGGAGGTTTTGATCAGGCGTTTGTAGCTGTCTTTGATGGCCCCCCGTACGTGTTCGGCTGCAGCCGGATTCTTGATAAACTGTTTTTCCAAGGTGACAATGGCCTGCTCTTCGGGCGGCAGGATGTCCAACGTGAGGATGCCCTCCTTTTCGCCTCTGCGCATGGCCAGCAACCGGTGCGAAGGTGTTTTGGCGATGGGTTCTTTCCAATCAAAATAGTCTTTGAACTTTTGCGCGTCCTCGGTTTCGGCCTTTGACTTGATCACGGCCGATTGGGCCAAGCCGTCCTGCCAAAACAATTCGCGAATGGCCTTTCGGGCGTCTTGGTTTTCACTGATCCACTCGGCCATGATGTCGCGTGCTCCTTCGAGTGCTTCTTCTTCCGAGGCCACGCCTACTTCCGCATTGACAAAGTTCGCGGCTTGGGCGGCTGCCCGGGCATCCGTTTGTTCAAAAAGCAACACGGCCAACGGCTCAAGCCCTTTTTCTTTGGCTACGCTGGCACGGGTCTTTCGTTTTGGCTTGTAGGGGAGGTAGATGTCTTCCAACTCAGCCAACGTGGAGGCCGACACGATGGCTCCGGTAAGCTCGGTGGTTAGTTTCCCCTGTTTTTCGATGGATGACAAAATGGCCTCCCTGCGTTTGTCCAACTCCACCAATTGCTCATGCCGATCGCGGATGGCGGTCAGTTGCACTTCATCCAAGCTGCCGGTCAATTCTTTGCGGTAACGGGCGATGAAGGGGATGGTGGACCCTTCGGCCAATAAGTTTACCACCGTTTCGATTTGACGGCTCGTGAGCGAAAGTTCGGTGGCGATGCGGGTGAGGTTGTTCATGTACAATGCGGGCTCAATAAATCGGGGGCGAAAAATAGCACAAGAATGTTGCGCCAAGGCCATCCCCCCGCGATTTTTTGTCCACAAAAAAGTAAGTGCCGGGGCCGGGAAATTCGCGTATCTTCCTCCCACCAATACGATGGGTCAGACACAACGGAAATCGCGAAAACGAATCGGCTGGTGGGTGTTGCTAACGATGGTTATGCTTGTGCCCGTGAGCCTTTGGCTTTTTTTCTATCTCCATCGCGATGCCCTGTACGCGGAGTTGCGCAGGGGCATTGGCCAATATGTAAACGGGGAGGTATCCGTTGAAAAAATACGGCTCACCTTTTTAGATGATTTCCCGAACCCTTCCCTCACCTTGCGCGGGGTTTCGTGCCGAAGCACCAATTACAATCAATTTCCCCACGAGTTGTTCCGCGCCAGGCGAATCCATTTGCACGTGGCCCTGCGGCCGCTGCTGCAAAATAAAATCAGCGTGAAATCGGTGGAGGTGGAGGAGGCCCAGGTTTTCCTATTCAAAAGCCGAAACGGGGCCACGAACTTGTCTTTTTTCAAAACGCCAACGGCCGATTCGGTATCGACCCCGCGCATGCCCCTGGAAATTAACGACCTGCGGTTGCGCCAGGTGGCACTGCATTACCTCGACTCGGTGCGCGAAAAAAGCTTGGGGTTGCGGATAGAACAGGGGCAAGCGCAACTGCAAGACCATGACTCGCTGCGCACATGGCACCTGGTGGGCGAGGTGTATTTTGACAGCCTTTGCTTTAATGCCGACAGAGGCAGCTTTGTGAAACAGCAACGGGTGGGCATTGATTTGACCGTTCATCAACATTTTTTTGATTCCTCCATCCATGTCTTACCCAGTCGGTTGTCATTTGCCCGTGCCGAGGTAACGGCCAGTGGCGTTTTTCACCGGGCAGACACCACCTTTCGCCTTCGGTTCCAGACTGCGGGCGCTCCGCAAAAGGATATCCAAGCCTGGCTACCCACCCCCATTGGCCGCGCCATCGGTCGCTTTCAGGTGAGCAACGTCATCGCTGCCGATGCGCAGATTCAAGGCAGTCTGTTGCCGGGACGCCAGCCAACGGTACACGTTCAGTTTGGGTTGAAGGACGCCTCGGTGCAGTCGCGCAACCTGAGCATGACCGAGGTAACAACGGAGGCTTTTTTTACCAACGCGTGGGATAGCACCCGAACCCGTGACGATCAGAACTCGGCCATTGTATTGCAGCCCTTTCGGGGAAGAATACGGGACGTGCCGTTTTCAGGCAAAGCATCAATCGTTGATTTCATCGATCCGGTACTCACCCTCCATGCCACCGTGGACATGCCGCTGACAGACGCCAACCGGCAGGTGGACACCACCCAACTTCGGTTTTTATCAGGCCGATTTTTGTCCGACTTCACCTATCAGGGCCATCTCAACGAGTATTTGGATTCGGCCGCCACGCGCTACACCGGTATACTCGCGGGCTATGCACGGGTAGAAGAAGGTTCCTTGCTGTGGGTGCCCAAAAACCAGTCGCTCACATCTATTCGGGCGCACACCTCGTTCGATCAACGGTCGTTCCGCATCGACACCCTGCGGCTGCGCGACCGCGACAACATCATTCACCTGACGGGGCGCATGGACGACTATGTTCCTTTTTTTGTAGCACCCGCCACCAAGGGAAAGGTAACCCTCACCATCGCCTCCGACTTCCTGAACCTGAGCCAATGGTTGGCCCGCCCCGCGCGCAAGGCAAAATCCAAGACAGCCCAACGCGCTTCGCGCCAGCGATTGTCAAACCAGTTTGACAAAATTTATGACCTGCTGGAATTTGACCTGACACTGGACATCCGTGAATTTCAATACCGCAAGTTGGCGGGCCGAAACTTCAACACCCGCGTGCAGCTCTCCAACAATAAACTCACGGCACAACCCACCCTTACGTTTGCGGGCGGGCGCGTTCAATTTTCGATTACGGCTTCCCACCTGGATCGCGCACTCAACCCCATCTCCATCCAAGCCAAGATCAGCCAGGTGGATGTGCAAAAACTCCTTCACGCATTCGCGGATTTTGGTCAGAAAACTATTCAGGCGCGGCATCTGCGCGGGCAGGTATACGCCACCGCCCAGTTTCGCGGCACCATCAACGACAACCTGGATGTGTCAGTGCCCTCGTTGCGTGGCGACATCCGGATGAACATCCGCAACGGCCGGCTGCTTGATTTTGCCCCGTTGGAAAAGCTGGGCACCTTTTTGTTTCGCAAGCGCGATTTCTCGGACGTGCGTTTTGCCGAGATCAAAACGCGCTTCGGGTTGAAGGGAACAGAAATTGACGTGGCGCGCATGGAGATTGAATCCACTGTGTTGCAATTGTTTTTGGAGGGCCGCTACAGTTTGGCCAACGACACTGACTTGAGTATTCAAATCCCCCTCAGCAACCTGAAGAAGCGCGACAAAAATTTTAACCCTAAAAACGTGGGCGTTGACAAAAAGATGGGGCCCAGCGTGTACCTGCGTGCCCGCGAGGACGAAGCCGGTGAAATGCACATCACCTACGACCCCTTCAAAAAAGCCTTGAAGGAAAAAGATTGATCCACTGCGCGGTGGGGCAGACCGATGCGCTGCTATCGCTTGCTTTTCTTCGCCTTGCTTATTTTCTCTGCGAGTAACAACGCTTCGTAGCTATTAACGATGCCCCCGGTGGTGCTCAAGTCGCTAAACCGGGCGCGGCCACCTCCGGGCTTCACAATTTCCAGGTTGTCAAATTGGCGGCTGGAATCGAGGATGACCTTGCGCAGGTCAACGGCCGTGAGCTCGGGATAGTAGGCGAGCACCAGGGCGGCCACGCCCGCCACCACGGGGCTGGCCATGCTGGTACCTTGCAAAACCTCATATTGGCTGCCGGGTATGGTGGAATACATCTCCACCCCCGGGGCAAAAATGTTCACGCTCTTTTTGCCGTAGTTGCTGAAGCTGGCTACAAAGTCTTCATCCGCACCCCACGAACTGGCCCCCACTTCAATCCAGTTTTTGGCTACCTGGCCATTGAGCAGGAAGGGGTTGGGGTAGTTTTTGTCCACGTCATTGTTGTCGCCATCATTGCCCGCGGCATGAATGAGCAACACGTTTTTACTTTCGGCATACTGTACGGCTGCGTCCACCGCTTCTTTTTGAGGCGAGTAGGATTTGCCAAAACTCATGTTGATGATGCGCGCACCGTTGTCCACCGCATAGCGGATGGCGTTGGCCACGTCTTTGTCGCGCTCATCGCCATTGGGTACGGCACGCACCGGCATGATGATCACGGGATCGGCTATCCCTTTTATGCCCGCGTCATTCTGCCGATTGGCCGCAATGATACCCGCCACGTGGGTTCCATGTTGGGCATCGGGGCCGCGCACATCGTTGTTTCCATAGCCGCGCTCGTTTAGGTTGGCGGGGTCATCGCCCACAATAGCGCGCGGGTCAAACTGGTCGTTGTAGGCGTACTCTGCAATCGGTTGGTAGTATTCCGCGCCCGCGCGCAACTGCTCCAGGTGTTCCATCAACCCGGCTTCGCTGCCCGTTTGAGTCAGAAAATGATTCACATAGCCTTTGGCAAACTTCAACTCGATCGACTCGGGTGTGTACGCTTTCAACGCTTCGGCCGTCAACTCCTCGGTTTGCAGTTCGTGCCGGAGGGTGTCAATGCTCTTTTTCAGATTTGCGTAGGCATTGGCATACAACTGATACTGTTCGCGGTTTTTGTCGCGCAGGGCTTCAAACTTTCGTTTCAACGCCACAAACGACTGATAGTCGGCCACCTGGTTTTTTTCCAACCGCGTGGTATCTACCGCCCCCCACTTTTTTTTGAGGCGATTGTACTCGCGCGTTAGCTCATGCGTGTCCACGCTTACGTTGCCATTTTTTCCGCCAATAAAATTCCACCCGTGCACATCGTCCACATATCCGTTTTGGTCGTCATCCATGCCGTTGCCCGCAATTTCTTTCTCGTTTTTCCAGATTTTCCCCTGTAGGTCTTCGTGCTCGATGTCCACCCCCGAGTCGATGACTGCCACAATCACTTTTTTGGCCGGGCGGTCTTTTAGGAGTTGCGTGTACGCTTTTTCGGTGCTTGTTCCCTGAACATTGTCCGTTTCTGGGTCAAGCAGAAACCAATCGCGCGGAGGGCCGGCCGGTTCCGCCTGTTGCGCAAAAGCCTGGAAAAAGGGGAAAATGCCAGCGAAAAAGAGGGTTTTGGTGAGAATTCTCATGGGTAAGTAAGGCACAACCGTTGGCCCGGTGCCTACCGGGATTTCAAAATAAGGCCCAAAATGCAAAGAATCTTACACCTGTCGAAGTAAGTTGTGATTTTGGCCTGTGGCGCGGGGGGCGCGGAGCGACCTTTACATCATACAACTAAACCCTGCGCGTTATGATCCTGTGTTTTGTATCCGTTGTTGGCTTCTTCCTGTTGTTTTTCGGGTTTGTGGCAAAGTTGCATACCAGCCGTGGGTGGCGCCCACTGCGTATGACGTGGGCGTAATTTTTCATCGCCCGTAAGGAGCGATGCAAGGGCCATTCTGCCGGGGCAGGATGGCTTTTATTTTTTGATCAACAGCGCTGCGGTGCCCGCCATGAGGGCCAGCAACACAACCAGCAGCCACGTGCTGCCGCCCCGCCCCCCCGCGGTAGAGTGCAGCGTGTTGGAAACCGAATCCAGACGGTCGTAAAATGATCCATGATCGTTGCTTTCAATGGCTTGGTTGCGTTGGCTCTCGCCTGTGACCGCCAGGGCCAACTCCGATCGCAACGTGTCGTAGGTTTTCGTTTTGGTGTTGAAATAAATCCACTGGAAGAAATCGCCCAACGCATATTGCCCCGGTTCTTTGGGGATGATGAAATAGCTAAATGTCTTGTTGCCGGTCACCCGGCCCTTTTCGCGGTTGATGCTTTGTCGGATGTTGGGCTCGTAAAAGTCGAACCGCGTGTCTTTGGCTACGTGCGGTTTTTCAATGGCCGATACGTTTCCTTCGCCCACCAGCGTAAAATCATAGCCCACGCTCATGCCGGTGGGTGCCGTGGGCGTGGAGAGCTTTTCGGCCAACCGATAGTTGCCCACCGCCACCGAGCCCTTGAGCGGATGGGGCGGAAGGTCTTTGACCACCACCGTTTTGGCTTTGCTGTAAAACGTTTTGAAATCTTCTTGGCGGTTCTGCCCAAAGAAAGACGGATTTTTCGCCACCTTATACTTGATCATCTCCAAGCCGACCGAAGGAAACACAATGGGCTGGGTGTTGAGCGGGTAGTAGGTGGCTTGATAGATTTTGTATTGCGTGTATCCCTTGCCGTTGATGTCAATCGATTCGCCTTCAATGTTTTCAATGTTGAAGTTTTCTTCCCAGCAGTTGGCCGGCTTTAGTTTTTTCAAAATGGTCGATAGCTGGTTGCCCAGGTCATGAAACTGCATCGGTGCGCGGTTATCCTCCGACACCAGGAAAGACAGCGTCACACCCACGCCCTCGCCTACGAACACCTCGTTTTGAGACGTGGTCAACGCCAGCAGGGCATCTTCTTTCACATCCACAAACTCCGTGCTTTCGCGGCCAAACATATCGTCAAAAGGGTCGCGCCCAAACAGACTTTGAAACGGATCGCGCGCTTGCGGCTGCGCGGGGGCACCTACTTTGATCTTCTTTCCCGTAGCCGAAACGATTTGATCGTTCACCTTCATCTTAAAAGAGGGCAACGTGAACGTACCCTGGCCGGTAGGCGTGTAGGTCATCACCATGCTTTGCTGCGAACTCACTTGTCCGTTGATGATGGTGGTTTGCGATTGGTTGGAGGTGCCACGTTTGCGAAAGCCGGTGATATCCGGAAAGTTTTCAGCCGATTTGAGGGTGCCGTTTTTGACGGTGACGGTGATGGTCCACGCCTGATTTTCGCCAATCTCGTCCGGGCCCAGTGCGATTTCGATCTCTTGTCCGCCAGCGACCAGCGCTCCGAGGCAACACATACTCGCCAAAAATGCCTTAATCATATCGTATTTCTAACGCAACAAGTTGTGCAACAGGTTGCAGAGCGCAAATGTAATTTCTTTCTTTTTTCTGACGCAGTGCTTTTGTACTTTCAGCCCGGCAAATTCGTTGAATAGGCACACGTACTTTAATTTTTTTCGTGATGAAGATGCTTACTTACGTCAAGACCATACTCACCCGTGTGAGTTTTGATGCGCGGCTCTTTGAGAAGGAGCTGCGGAAGGCGATCAAAACGTTGATTGCCGAAGAGATCCAGGAACTCCGCCAGTGGTGTTACGCCCACTACGGAAGTCAGCACCGGGCGATATTAAATCGCTGCTTTGTGAGCCACTGAAAGAAATCCCTTAACAAGCCCCACCATGTGGGGCTTTTTTATGCGCACCAAAATGAGATTTGGCGTAGTTTTGCCAACGATGCACGTAAGCCGCGACAGACCCATTCCGTGGGAAGCCTTTTTTTGGCTGGCTGCCTTGGTGGCTTTGTTTGTCTATGACGGCCATACGCAAAGCCATGTGTCGCTGTGCCCCTTTCGCGCCATGGGGTTCTCGTTTTGCCCCGGCTGCGGGCTGGGGCGGTCCATCTCGCTGGCGCTGCACGGTGAGTTACTTTTGTCATTCAGAATGCATCCTTTCGGTATCCTGGCCGTTGTAGTACTAACCGCCCGAATCATCAAACTCCTAAAAACCTACCTATATGGCCAAAGTCCTGGACGTACTTCCTGAGCTCACAGGCGAAGAAATGCTCTTCATCCAAAATATCATCAACGACTGGCCGGACGAAAAAGCCAGGTCGTTTGCCACGGTGTATCGCGCCCGCAGAAAAGATCCTCAGTTGATTTTGTTCACAACGTTGGTTGGGTTTGTCGGTATTGCGGGCATTCAGCGCTTTATCACAGGTCAGGTTGGCATGGGTATCTTGTACCTGTTTACTCTTGGGCTTTGTTACATCGGCACCATCGTTGATTTGGTTAACCACCAGCGGTTGGCGTTTGAAGCGAACGAGAAGACTGCGCGCGAGGTGGCCATGTTGGTTCGTTAGCCGGGCTGCGCGGTCACAACCGAAACATTGCGTTTCAACCCGCGGAGTTTGCTGCGTTGTAAGGCCGACTTGCCAAAACGCTTTGTAAACACTTCTTGTGTGATTTCCTGCCACTCGCGTGTGGTCATGGCTTGAAATTCGGCTGAAGGCTCAAACCGGGGTTCTTGATGCGGCTTGGCAAAGCGATTCCACGGGCATACATCCTGGCAGATATCGCACCCAAAAATCCAATTCTCAAACTTGCCGGCTGCGCTTGCCGGTATTTCCTCTTTCAATTCGATGGTGAAGTACGAGATGCACCGGCTTCCGTCTACGACATACGGCTCGGGAATCGCCTGGGTGGGGCAGGCGTCCATGCATGCGGTGCAGGTGCCACAGTAGTCTTGGATGGGCCCGTCCGGTACCAGCTCCAGGTCAAGGATTAGTTCGGCCAAAAAAAAGAAACTGCCCATCTGGCGGTTAAGCAGCAATGAATTTTTGCCAATCCACCCTTGGCCGCTGCGCTGGGCCCAGGCCCGTTCCATGACCGGGGCCGAGTCGACAAAGGCGCGCCCCTCGATGGCACCGATCTGTTCGCGCATACGGCTGAGCAGCGTCTGTAATTTTTCTTTGACCACCACATGGTAGTCTTCGCCATAGGCATATTTGGCCACTTTTAGCTCGTGGGTGGCGGCCAAATCGTTTGCCGGAAAGTAGTTGTAGCCCAACGTGATGACCGACTGAGCTCCTGGTACCAGCAGTCGGGGGTCCAAACGTTTATCGAAATGATTTTCGAGGTAGCGCATGGTGCCGTGGTAGCCACGTTGTAGCCATTCTTCCAGGCGAGGTGCCTCTTGGTCTAAAAATTCCGCTTTGGAGATGCCGCAAAAACTGAAACCGATTTCCCGTGCCAGGGATTTGATCAACGCGGTGCGGTCGCTAACCAACACAGCTAAGCTTTTTCAAGTTCAAAGTGCAAAACCATCAAGTCCTTTTCTCCCAATGTTTCAATGGACAACGTCTCACCGGTTTTTGCATCAATAAACTCTACCTCATAGGCATTGTCATCCAATTGCTCCACAATGGTTCCAACCTGACCTTTTATGAGGTGGTGCTCGGGAATGTCGCTCAACAACGCTACTGTATCAAGAATTTTCATGCCCTCAAATTATGTATGCCGAAATCAGCCGAGGCCGTACCGAGTCTTTCGAAACGATCCAGACCGTTCGCACCACAGCGGCCTTGTCAAAGTTAATAATTTTTATATCCGGCCACGTGACGTGTTCCATAAGGGTCCGTTTTAGTGGCAACCGGGGAAGTGTTTTTGCTGCCGTCAATGATTTGCTGCTTTAACCAATTGGCATCATGCCGGGTCAATCGTAATGTTTGATGGAACCGCCTTGCTTTATGTTTGCCTAGCGGATGATCCGGATTCAAACAGTAATCGCGTAGTTTTGAGATATCAATAACACCGGTGGAAAAATCGGGCCTGCCCATGGTGGCAAAAACAGTCAATTAAATAACCCCGCGGCCCGGCTGGGAGGTGGCGGTACCTTCAGGTGTTTGTAGGCACGCTCGGTGCATTCGCGCCCACGCGAGGTGCGCTTGATGTATCCTTCCTGTATCAAAAACGGCTCGTACACTTCTTCAATGGTTTCGGCTTCCTCACCCACCGCGGTGGCAATCGTGGTAAGCCCCACGGGCCCACCCTTGAATTTATCAATGATGGTCATCAAGATTCGGTTGTCCATGTCGTCCAGGCCGTTAACGTCAACATCCAATGCCGCCAATGCCAGTTGGGCAATTTTCAGGTTGATGTTTCCATCCCCTTTGATTTGCGCAAAGTCGCGCGTGCGCCTGAGCAAGTTGTTGGCAATGCGTGGTGTGCCGCGGCTTCTGCGGGCTATTTCAAAGGCTGCTTCCTCTGCGATGGGAGTGTTTAAAATACCGGCCGACCGCTTAACGATGGTGGACAGCAGGGTGGCATCGTAGTATTCCAATCGGGCATTGATGCCAAAACGTGCGCGCAAGGGCGAAGTCAACAGTCCCGCGCGCGTGGTAGCCCCGATCAGCGTGAATGGGTTGAGACTGATCTGCACCGAACGCGCATTGGGTCCGGAATCCAACATGATGTCGATGCGGAAGTCCTCCATGGCGGAATACAGGTACTCTTCCACAATGGGATTGAGGCGATGTATTTCATCGATAAACAATACATCGTTGGGCTCCAGGTTGGTCAATAGGCCGGCCAGGTCGCTGGGTTTGTCCAGCACGGGGCCAGAGGTGATTTTGATGGTCGAACCCAGTTCCTGGGCGATGATGAACGACAGCGTGGTTTTGCCCAACCCGGGAGGGCCGTGCAGCAAGACGTGGTCCAGCGATTCGGCCCGCTGCTTGGCCGCTTGTACAAACACTTTGATATTATCCACCACTTTGTGCTGTCCGGTAAAGTCGGAAAACGACAACGGACGCAGGGCCCTTTCCACGTCTTTTTCCGAAGCACCCAGGTTTTCGTCATCCGCACGCAAGTAGTCTTCACGCATCGTAATAAAAATTGCCTTGCAAGGTACTCAAATTGGCGGTTCGCACGGGGTGCCGCGACCTCGGGGCTCCACGGGGGCCTCGCGAAGTTTTGCCTTGGCGGCAAATAATTGGTCGTTCGTATTTCGAAGCTAGCGCAAGCCACCTAAATTGCAACACTTTTGCCCATGAGCAACCGCGTCAAGAACTCCCTCTATTCCATCGTGTTGGTGGCAGCCGTAGCCATCGTTTGGTGGTGGCGCAACCGGGGCGAGGAGGGGCCCATTCGCATAGAAGGTGCCACCATGGGCACCACGTATAACATCACCTACTTTGATAACCAAGGGCGTGATTTCAAACCGGCTGTCGACTCGCTGCTGGCGGTGGTCAACCAAGCCATCAACACGTACGACATCGAGTCGGAGATTTCGCGGTTTAACCAGGCGGAGAGGGGGTTGCGGCTCTCGTTGCCCTACCTTTTACCTCCGTTGCGCAAAGCACAAGAGATCGCCCTGGCTACCCAGGGTGCCTTTGACCCTACCGTGATGCCCTTGGTGAACCACTGGGGCTTTGGTTACCAGAAAGCAACACGACCGGACAGCTCAAAATTGGATTCCATACGGGCCTTTGTCGGTTTTGAGAAGATTCAATTCAGCCCGGACAGCCTTTGGAAGAGCGACCCACGCGTACAATTGGATTTTGGCGGCATCGGCCAGGGTTATGGGGCCGATGTGGTCACAGCCTTTCTGCGCCAGAAGGGCATCGCCAACATGCTGGTAGAAATTGGTGGGGAGGGCATGGCCGTTGGCATCAATCTGTCTTCGGGCAAGCCGTGGGAGATTGGCATTTTGGATCCCAACTCCACGCGTGACTCGTTGTTTTTCAAAGCGTATGTGGCCTTGGAAAACCAATCGTTCACCACCTCAGGCAACTACTTCAACTACCGGGTGGTGGATGGCAAAAAATACTCTCATACCATCCATCCCCAAACGGGCTTTCCGGTGGAGCACTCGCTGCTTAGCGCCTCGGTGTTCGCTCAAGATGCCACCACGGCCGATGGGTGGGCTACGGCCCTGATGGTGATGGGAACGGAGAAAGCCATTGCCAAAGTGAAGGCGACCCCTTCGCTGGAGGCATTCTTGATTTATTCCGACAGCACCGGCAGGCTACGCACCTTTGCCACCGAAAAAATATCCTCTCGTCTGAAAATTAATCCGTAGGCAATCTTGTTGTTCCCGGCATGCTGTTAAAACTTTCCGTACTCTTTCTCACACCGCTTGTTTCGGGGTTGTTGATCTATTTGCTGCCCAAAGGCCGAAAGCAAAGCTTCCGGCTGTTGCTGGTTTTTGCGGGCTCGTACCTGTTTGCCATTACCATCACCCACATCCTTCCCGAGCTTTACGTAAGCCATGGCGAGGTACACGGCATCGGGGTGTTTGTTCTGCTCGGTTTTTTCTTGCAGCAGGTGCTCGAGTATTTTTCGGCCGGGGTCGAACATGGGCACATCCATGCACACGAAGGGCATGCCCACAAGCCGTTGTCGTCCATCATGTTATTGGTGGCCCTGTGCATTCATGCTTTTTTAGAGGGCGGCTTGCTGGCCCAACCGGCTACCATGGGGCCGGTGTATGACCTGAACGCGATTTTGTTGGGTATCGTGTTGCATCGGGCCCCGGCAGCCTTTGCGCTGATGGCTGTGCTTACTGCGCAATTGGGCACACGTAAATTGGCCACCCTGTACCTGCTGGTGTTTTCGGTAGCCGCGCCTGTGGGCCTGCTGATCAGCACGTATTTTGTAGAGACCTCGGTACTGTCTGAAAATGGCCTGATGTATTTGTATGCGCTGGTGAGCGGCAATTTTTTACATATCTCAACGACCATCGTTTTTGAGAGCAGCCCCGATCACCGGTTTAATGCACGCAAACTGGCCGTGGCCATGGCCGGGGCCGCCAGCGCGCTGGCCATCGAGTATGTGGTTTGATTTTCGCACGTACCCCCGTACCTTTCTTCGCTAAAAGAACGTACGGTTATGTCGGCAATTCATTCTTGGCAATCTTACCAATCGGCTTATCAACGCAGTGTAGAGGCCCCCGAGTCTTTTTGGGATTCGGTCGCCAGCGAGCTGGTGTGGCATCAACGCTGGACGCAAACCTTGAAGTGGGACTTTCAGACTCCCGAGGTGAAGTGGTTCCTGAACGGGAAAATGAACATCACCGAGAATTGCATCGACCGGCATTTGCCCCACCGCGCCCGGCAAACCGCCCTCATTTGGGAACCCAACGATCCCGCCAAGGAAGCCAGGCACATTACCTATCAGCAGTTGCATGACGAAGTATGCCGGGTGGCCCAGGCGTTGCGGTCTTGGGGTGTCAAAAAGGGCGACCGCGTATGCATTTACATGCCCATGGTTCCGGAGTTGGCCTATGCCGTGCTCGGTTGCGCGCGGGTAGGGGCCGTGCACTCAGTGGTGTTTGCAGGCTTTTCGGCCGGCTCGTTGGCCGACCGCATCAATGACTCGGGTTGCAACGTGGTGCTGACGGCAGACGGTGCCTACCGGGGCGATAAAGTCATCGACCTTAAAGCCATCGTAGATCAAGCCTTGGAAAAGACGCCCACCGTTAAAACGTGTGTAGTGCTCAAGCATACGCACGGGCCCGTGGTCTTGAAAGCGGGCCGCGATGTGTGGTGGCATGACACCGTAAGCGGTATGCCCTCTGATTGTAAGGCGGAGGTCATGGATGCCGAGGACATGTTGTTTATTTTGTACACCTCGGGCTCCACCGGCAAACCCAAAGGGATGGTGCATACCGCTGGCGGCTATATGGTGTACACCCACTACACCTTCCGTACCGTGTTCCAATACGATGCCACGCTGGCGCACGACAAGCCCAAAAGCGGGGTGTATTGGTGTACGGCTGACATCGGCTGGATTACCGGTCACTCGTATATTTTGTACGGGCCGCTATCGGCAGGAGCCACCACGCTCCTGTTCGAGGGCGTACCCTCATGGCCCGATTGGGGTCGATTTTGGCAGGTGATTGAGCGCCATGGTGTCTCGATTTTTTATACGGCCCCCACGGCTATCCGCTCGTTGCAGCAGGCCCCGCTTTCATTTGTTCAGAAGCATGATTTGTCTTCGCTGCGATTGTTGGGCACTGTGGGCGAGCCCATCAACGAAGAGGCGTGGCACTGGTATCACGAGCACATTGGCAACGGCAACTGCCCCATTGTAGACACCTGGTGGCAGACAGAAACGGGTGGCTTTATGATTTCGCCCATTGCCCACGTCACTCCGTTAAAGCCTGCTCATGCCACATTTCCTCTGCCCGGAGTTCAGCCGGTGGTCATGGATGAAAAAGGCCACGAGTTAACCGGCCACGCGGTAGAGGGACGATTGGCCATCAAGTTTCCGTGGCCTGCGATGGCCCGCACCATTTATGGCGATCATCAGCGATTCAAGGACACGTATTTCTCCACATTTCCGGGTCTGTATTTCACGGGCGATGGCTGCAAGCGTGATGCCGAAGGAAATTATCGGATTACCGGTCGCGTGGACGATATCATCATTGTGAGCGGCCATAATTTGGGTACAGCCGAAATTGAAAGCGCCATTGATGAACACAGTGCCGTGTGCGAGTCGGCCGTGGTGGGCTATCCGCACGACATCAAGGGGCAGGCGGTGTATGCCTATGTGGTCACGTACGATGCCGTGCACGAGCCCGATCACCTGCGTGCCGAAATACGCGACCTGGTTGCAAAGATCATCGGCCCTATTGCCAAGCCCGACAAAATCCAGTTTGTCAGTGGCCTGCCCAAAACGCGCAGCGGAAAAATTATGCGAAGAATTTTGCGCAAAGTAGCCGAAGGCGACACCTCGCAGTTGGGCGATACCACCACGTTGTTGGATCCCGCGGTGGTAGAGGAGATCAAAAGGGGAGCGATATAAGCGCAGTTTGCTAACTTTATGCCGATGGAACGACTTAGCCTCATTTTTCCTCCGACCGTACAATTTAGTGACGATGAGTTGTTTGACTTTTGCGTGGCAAATGCGGGATTGGAAATTGAGCGCGATGTAAACGGAAAACTATTGATTATGTCACCTTCCGGTGGGTTTTCGGCCCAAGTTCACCTTAAAGTTTATCATCAGTTTGCAAACTGGATTTTTTCAAATGAGTCGTTGGGCTACGGCTTTGATGCCTCCGGAGGGTTTCGTTTGCCAGATCGTTCTATGAGATCGCCTGATGCAGCGTTTGTCTCAAAGATGCGATGGGACGCGCTGTCTATTGAAGAGAAAGAGAAGTTTCCGCCACTGTGCCCCGATTTTGTAATCGAGGTTCGGTCACAAACGGATTCGTTGATACAATTAAAGGCAAAAATGGAGGACTGGCTCGCCAACGGTTGTCGATTGGCGTGGCTGATTGATCCGATTGAGAGGCAAGCATACCTGTATCGCCCCGCTGCTGAGACCGAGAGCATGGATTTTTCGTGCACTCTCTCTGGTGAGGATGTTTTACCGGGATTCGTGTTGGACCTCAAGAAAATCTAAATCAGGGTTGGTTGTCGCCCACGTTGCGACAGCATTTGTTTGTCGCCAACCTATCGTAAAATAGGCGATGCGCCTCGCGCCAGGGAGTTTTGTCACTCGCGGCAAAGCTATTTTTCCCGCCCCTGTGCATCCACCACGGCAATGGCGGCTATGTTCACAATCTCCCGGATGCTACTGCCCAATTGCAGCACGTGCACGGGCTTATTCATGCCCATAAGGATAGGTCCGATGTTTTCGGCACCGCCTATTTCAAGCATGAGTTTGTAGGCGATATTGCCCGCAGCTAGGTTAGGGAAGATGAGCGTGTTGGCACCCGTTTTCGCCAAGGCACTAAACGGATAGGTTTCCTGCTGGATCTCGGTATTCAGTGCCACATTGGCCTGAATGTCTCCATCAATCACCAAGTCGGGGAATTTCGCTTTCGCCAGCCGTACTGCTTCGCGGGTTTTGGAGGGAATTTCTCCTTTGCTGCTGCCAAAATTGGAATAGGAGAGCACGGCTACGCGCGGCTCAATGCCAAAGAAGCGCGCGCCACGGGCCGTAAGCCCGATGATCTCCACCAGGTCGTTGGCATCGGGCTCTACGTTTACGGTGCAATCGGCAAAAAAGTAATTGCCTTTTTTGTTCATGATCACGTACATGCCCGCTACCCGATTGACCCCCGGGGCGGTGCCAATGATTTGCAACGCAGGCAGAATGGTTTTGGGGTAGTCTTTCGTCAGTCCGGACACCATCGCGTCAGCGTCTCCATGCTCCACCATCATGGCGGCATAGTAGTTGCGGTCTTGCAGCAGCTTCAAACAGTCTTTGAATGCCAGCCCTTTTCGCTGGCGTTTTTTGTACAGCACTTCGGCATACTTTTCTACCAGCTCTTTTTCTTCGCGCGGGTAGATGATGGGGCAGTCGGCCAGATCAAGCCGATGTTCTTCCATCAACTTCTGAATTTCTTCCTTGTTGCCCAGCAGGATGGGATGGGCGATCCCTTCGTCTTTCAGGATCTGCGCAGCCTTGAGTATCTTATGATGATTGGCCTCGGCAAAGACCACGCGCTTGGGATTCTTCTGCGCGCTTTCAATGATTTGCGAGATGAGTTTTTCATCGATGCCAATTCTGCGCTGCAAGGCTACGTGATACGCACCCCAGTCAGTGATTGGCTGCGCGGCCATACCGGAGTCCATGGCTGCCTTTGCTACGGCCGGAGAAACCGTAGTAATCAACCGCGGGTCCATCGGCTTGGGGATCAGGTAATCCCTTCCAAACTCAAGCTTGTCAATGCCATAGGCTTTCTTCACACTGTCGGGCACAGGCTCTTTGGTGAGGGCCGCCAGCGCCTGTACGGCCGCCAGTTTCATGGCTTCGTTGATTTCAGTGGCGCGTACGTCCAGTGCTCCGCGGAAGATGTAGGGAAAGCCAAGTACGTTGTTCACTTGGTTCGGATGGTCGCTGCGGCCGGTGGCCATGATGATGTCCGGGCGCGTTCGTTTGGCCAGGTCGTAGTTGATTTCCGGAGTCGGGTTTGCCAGCGCAAACACGATGGGGTCGTTGGCCATGCCCAGGATGTCTGCGGGGGTGAGGATGTCGGCCACCGAAAGGCCCACGAACACATCGGCCCCGCGGATGGCTTCTTGCAGCGTGGTGATGTTGCGCGAGGTGGCAAATTCTTTTTTGGTGTCATCGAGGTGGGTGCGCGAGGTGGTGATAACGCCTTTGCTATCGCACATAATCAGGTTCTCTTTCTTCAGCCCTAACGCGAGGTACAACCGCGAACACGATACGGCCGCGGCACCGGCTCCGTTCACCACCAATATGACTTCTTCCATCTTTTTGCCGATCAATGTCAACGCATTCAACAACGCAGCGGATGAAATAATGGCCGTACCGTGTTGGTCATCGTGCATGATGGGGATGGTCATCTTCTCGCGCAGGGTGGCTTCAATCTTAAAGCATTCCGGTGCCTTGATGTCCTCGAGGTTGATGCCGCCAAACGTGGGTTCGAGCGACTTGACGATTTTGATGAATTCGTCCGGATCTTCTTCGTTGATCTCAATGTCAAAGCTGTCGATGCCGGCATATTTTTTGAACAGCACGGCCTTTCCTTCCATCACGGGTTTAGCCGCATCGGGGCCAATGTTTCCCAAACCCAAGACGGCCGTGCCATTGGAAATGACCGCGACCAGATTTCCTTTGCTGGTATATTTGTAAACGTTCTCCTTGTTGGCGGCAATTTCTTTGCAGGGCTCGGCTACGCCAGGGGAATAAGCCAATGCCAAGTCCAGTTGCGTGGCCAGGGGCTTGGTGGGCTGTACTTCCACCTTGCCGGGCTGTCCTTGCTGGTGATAATTGAGTGCGTCTTCTCTCCGGATTTTCAGTGACATGTGAAACAATTGAATGGGGCAAGTTACTGTGCGCCACACAGCTTCGGAAATTTTTCGGGCTGTTATTTGGGGCGTGGAGGCCTGCCGTCCGCACCTCTTGGGTGCTGCCTTATCCGGGGTGGTCGCTGGCTTGTGCGCGGGAAGCTGCGCGATAGGGAATCACTACGATGAGGGTGGTGCCTTGGCCCATGCCCGAACTTAGTTCCAATCGACCGCCCGCACTTTCGGCACGCATGCGCATATTGGTCAGTCCAATGCCCTCGCGTACGGTGTTTGCCAAAAATCCCTTACCGTTATCTTCAATGGTGACGGTGAGGTCTTGTTCATGCAAGAATAGTTGAATGTAGGCTTCGGTGGCCTGCGCGTGTTTGACGATGTTTTCGATCGCCTCTTGTACAATGCGGTACACCTCGGCCTCCACCGTGGGCGAAAGCTGTTTGGGGAAATCGAATGACTGTACGTAAAGCAGGGTGCCGGTAGCGGCTTGGGTTTCGGCCGCCAGCGCTTGCAGGCGGGGTACGAGCCCATCCCCCAACAAGGGCGGGGCAGCCAACCGGTGCGCCATGGTGCGCACATCCCCCACCAGCTTTTCCAACTGCGCTTGCAGCGCCTCCCGGTCGGGCACGGCTGCCTGCAACAGTCGTTTTACATGGCTCATGCGGCTGCCGATGTCGTCATGCAACTCGCGCGACACGCGCTGCCGCTCGCGCTCCGAGCCGTCAACATACGATTGGATCAGTTCGCGTTGGTGCCGCGCAATGCGCAGGGCTAATTCATTTCGCTCCTGGTACACGCCCCGCATCAAGAAGGTAAGCGCCACGGAGAATACGATGACCTCCACCACCGCCCCAATGAACATCAGGTTGAACGGCAGCGGGTCAATCCAACCGTAGTCTTCCATGATCGTGACCGCGCTCGTAATAACCATGGTGGAGTAAGCGCACAAATAGAAAACGGAAATTTGTTTTTGGTTGCGATAGGTGCGAATAGCCGCAAAAACCAGCACGGCATTTACCGCCACGGCCAGCGTCAAAATAAGAGGGACAAAAAAAGCGCTGTGAGCCGAATAAAATCGATGCAGAAACGGGGTGCCGATCAGGATGATCAAAAACACCGCCATCGCCATCATCACCATCCGGTAAATGGGGTGCTGCCTCGTTTTCAGATTTAGAAAGAGTACCGAGAAGTTGGCCAGCGCCAGCGTGGAAACCCCCGTGATAGACGGCCGAAGAAGGCTGTTAAGACCGCCCTGGCCGGGATACAGAAATTGAAAACTCAGGCCTTCGCCTGTGGCCAAAAACAAAATAGCCATGAGCACAAAAAATAAATACGCAAAATAGATGGCCGAGCGCAAAAAGAGACCTGCCAACAGACTGTATATGGCAGCCAGCAGCATCATGCCAAAGGCCACGCCATACAACAAGGTGGTGCGTGCGTTTTGCTGCTGGAAATGTTCGGGATTCCAGAGGTGAACGGGAATGTTCAGAGAGGAGTTTCGCTTGTCGATGCGCAGCAGCAACGTGGCGCCTCTTACCTCTTCGCAGCGCAGGGGCCACACAAAGTTGCGGTGGATAAAGCCACGCGAAGCAAAGGGGTGGTTATCGCCCGTGCGGTTACCGATTTGCCGGATGGTGTCCGGTTCAAGCAGGTAAAGGGCGATGTCATCGAGGTGGGGGTTGGGTACTTCCAACAAAAAGTTGCCCGTGAGGTATTCATTTTTCAGGGGCAGCGCCAACCAGGCAATGGCATCCAGGTAGCCGATGTTAAAGTGGGATATCCGGGTAAATCGTTCGGGCGATGACTGCCAGGCAGCCACCACCTGTGCCACGGACTCCTCAGGCGAACCGGTGGCCATGTAGGCATACGGCACAGGCCGGTGGCCCCCCAAAAAAGTAAGTGAGGTGCTGTCGCGCACGGGCTGGGCCGCCAGGTGGAAACTGCCGGCCAGCGCGAGCAGGCTAAACCAACTTGTTTTCATGGGCAAAATTCACCAGGTCTACTACGTTGCCGATGTTTAGTTTCCGGAAGATATTTTTCCGGTGGGTATCCACCGTAAGGGGGCTCAGAAAAAGAGCCTCGGCAATTTCATGCGTGGTTTTACCATGCGCCAGCAAAGGTATTACGTCCATCTCGCGCTTGGTCAATTTCATTTTTCCGGCAAATTGATCTCGGTAGTGTTGCCGTTGTTGCTGCTCGCGCGAAAGCGTGGCAGACAAGTAAAAAGGCTCGTCCCGGTGGCGGCCCAACACACGCAGCAGTTCTTCGTTGTCAATGTCCTTTTCCAAAAAGCCGTTGGCGCCTTGTGTCCGAACACGCTCGATCAAAAACTCATCGCGGTACATGGTCAAGATGAAGATCAGCAGCTCCGGAAACTTCGCCCGCGCCTCCGCCAACGCGGGTAAGCTGTCATCGCCTTTCAGGTTGAGATCAAGCAATACGATATCCGGCTTCGCTTCCGCGATCAATGCGACCAACCCGGGCACGGTGGCTGTATGGCCGGCCCACACAAACCCGTGCTGTTGCAGTAGCAGTTTCAGCCCATCTACCACCAGGGTATGGTCTTCGCACACCAATACGCGTTTTGGCATTTTTCGATTGTCCAATCAATGATACAAAAATCACGGGTATGCCGCCAGTTAAGTTTTAGTGACGGCTGCGGTGAAGGTTGCCAGGCCTATCGCTTGAACAACGCCTCCACAAAGGCATGGCGGTCAAAAGGCTGAAGATCCTCGGCTTTTTCGCCCACGCCAATAAATCGCACCGGCACGTTGAACTCATCGGAAATGCCAATGACCACCCCGCCTTTGGCGGTGCCATCCAGTTTAGTGATGGCCAGGCAAGTCACCTCCGTGGCTTTCGTAAACTCGCGCGCCTGAATTACAGCGTTTTGTCCGGTGCTGCCGTCCAGCACCAGCATGACATCGTGCGGAGCATCGGCCACAACTTTTTGCATCACGCGTTTGATTTTAGACAGCTCCGCCATCAGGTTCACTTTGGTGTGCAGGCGCCCGGCTGTATCCAAAATGATGATGTCAGCGTTTTCCTTTACGCCCGCTTCGATCGTTTCATACGCCACGGCCGAGGGATCGGTGTTCATGCCTTTGGAAATGACCGTGGCCCCCGTGCGCTCGCCCCAGCGCTTGAGTTGGTCCACCGCGGCCGCACGAAAGGTATCGCCCGCGCCCAGCACCACTTTTTTTCCGTTTTTGATGTATTGGGCTGCCAGCTTGCCAATGGTGGTGGTTTTGCCCACGCCATTGACGCCCACGACCATCAATACATACGGCTTGTGGTTTTCGGGCAGGGCAAACGGCCGGTCGGTGGAGTCGGTCTCGACCAATAGCGCAGCTACTTCTTCTTTGAGAATGCGGTCCAATTCGGCTGTGCCCAGGTATTTGTCGCGGGCCACGCGGGCTTTGATGCGGTCAATGATTTTCACAGTCGTTTGGATGCCCACATCGGAGCTCACCAGAATTTCCTCCAGGTTGTCGAGCACGTCATCATCCACGGTGGATTTGCCCGCGATGGCCTTCCCCAGTTTGGAAAAGAAGTTCTCCTTCGACTTCTCCAGTCCTTTGTCCAATTGTTCTTTTTTCCCCGAAAGGAAGCTGTCCAAAAAGCCCATGGCGTGGTTGATAGTGGGTGGAACAAAAAAGTCCCGCGAGGGGACTTCTTATCAGGTTGACGGCACAGCCGCTTACTTTTTGGCGAGCGTTTCTTTCACCAAATCGTTGGGCACAATTTCTTCCTTGAACGTATAGGCACCGGTCTTTTCAGACTTGACGGCACGAATCACCTTGGCAAAGCTCTTGCCATCGGTTTTCTTCAGGGTTGCAACAACTTTCTTTGCCATGTTACTTTATTTCTTTGTGTACGGTGTATTTCTTCAGTACCGGATTGAACTTCTTCAGTTCGATGCGCTCCGTAGTGTTTTTACGGTTTTTGGTGGTGATGTAGCGGCTCATGCCGGGCATGCCGGTAGTTTTGTGCTCGGTACACTCTAAGATCACCTGGATGCGGTTGCCTTTCTTTGCCATGGTGCGTGGGGATTAAATAGCCAACGTGCCTTTTAGTTTTGCCTCTTTCAATACAGCCTCCAGACCTTTGGCGTTGATCGTTTTGATGGCTTTGGTCGATACTTTCAACGTCATCCACCGACCCTCAGAGGCCAAATAGAACCGTTTCGTTTGCAAATTCGGATAAAACCTGCGTTTGGTTTTATTGTTTGCGTGCGATACGTTGTTGCCCACTTGGGGTCTTTTTCCGGTTATTTGACAAACACGTGCCATAATTCTGGTTGATTTCGCCCTTTTTAAAAAGGGACTGCAAATATCGGCAAAAGGCAGGCAATAATCCAAACAACGTCCAAAATTCGCTCGCTCAGCCGCCCGATTTCGTAATCATTTGAAAATCATGATGTTGTTTATCGGCAGGATTGCTGAAAATACCCAATACCGGGTATTTCCTGACTGGTGTAGCCGGCCTTACCTTCGAATCATGGAATACAACTACAAAAACTCGGTATCGGCTCCGGCCAGCACGGTGGTGCTGGGAGAGCTCAACCTGGTGATCAAAAAAGGCGACCATGAACGGGTGGTACCCTACGCGCGCATTACTTCGGTTCGCCTCGATTGTTCGCAGGGGTTGTATCAGGTCTTTCTTGCCATCGATGATCAGCCCGAGCTGATGATTTCCAATCGGTTTTATTTTAGCAACGGCACATTTGAGGATCGCTCGCGCACCTACGCCACGTTTGTGCGCGTGCTGCATTTCCATCTGAAGGAAAAGAGCCACAGTCAATTTCGGGCAGGCTGGAGCCGCGCGCGCATTCAACTCACGTTGGGCCTTGCCCTGTTGGTGGCTGTGAATGCGGCTTTGATGCTGGCATTGCTCAACGTGTCGCTGCTGCCGGGCGCTTGGCAGCCCATGGCCATTGTCTTGCTGGCACTGGGTGTGGCGTACCTGCGTATTCAACCCCGGCTGCCCCGGTCGTATGCCCCGCCCGAAATTCCGTTTCAGTTTTTGCCAGCCTAAAAAAGTCTATTTGTCTCGTGCCGGGGCGGTTTCGTTCAAGGGCTGCACCGCGCATTTGGAACAGCCGGAAGCACAGCCGCGGTCGGCACGAAACGCCCGATACGCCAACCCGCCCAGGTAACCGGTGGCAGCCAGGGCAAGCAGTAGCACGATCAGGTGTTGTAGCATGCGCGCAAAGATAGGGAAAGGCGTTGGCTCCGGAGGGGCGTCCGCCTGCGGACGCCCCGTTTCCTTTTTGAACACCTGGCGTTGGTCAAAACCCCTTGGCACCCCGTTTCGGCCCGCCCGCAGAAATGGCATTGCAATTGGAACCTGCCAGCCATCAAACTTTTTGACTGACGATTCCATCGCACCGCTATGTTCAAAAACTACCTCACCACCGCCCTGCGCAACCTGTGGCGTTCAAAAGCAAGCACCCTGATCAACGTGCTGGGCTTGACCTTAGGCATTGCCACCAGCCTCATCCTTTTTTTGATTGTTCGGTACCATACGAGCTTTGACACCAACCACTCCAAACGCGATCGCATCTACCGCGTGGTGGGGCAGAGCTATGGCAACCAAAGCCGGTTTTATTCCACCGGTGTAGCCCCTGCGCTGCCCGATGCCTTCCGCACCGACTTTCCCGAGGTGGAGGCGTTGATTTTTTCTTCGTACCGGGCGGGCGGCTTAGTTACCGTGCCGCAACGCGATGGAGACCTGAGAAAATTTGCCGTAGAGCGCGGAATAACCTATGTGCAGCCTGAATACTTTTCCATTTTTGACCGTGGCGTGTTGATCGGAGATCCCGTAAAAGGACTGGACGAACCCAACGAAGCGGTGATATCCGCCCAATCGGCTATCACGTATTTTGGAAAAGAGGACGCGGTTGGCGAGGTGTTTCAGTACGATGGCCATGAGTTTAAGGTAACGGCCATCATTGATAACGTGCCCACCAACACCGATCTCCCCTTCGATGTGCTGCTGTCGTTTGTCACCATCAAAAAGGAGAAAGACGAGGTGGGGTGGAATGGAATATGGAGCGATGAACATTGCTATTTTCTGCTGAAAGAAGGCGTGGACATAGCCGAGCTGGAAAGGCGCCTGCCGGATTTTGTGACCAAGCATTACGGGGCAGAAAACCCCGATCAGGTGTCGTACGAATTGCAGCCGTTGAGCGCGATTCACTTTGACGACCGCTATTCCAATTACAACTACGCCACCGTAACCTGGCCCATGATTACCGCCTTCTCGGTGATTGGAATTTTTCTGATCATCACCGCATGCATCAATTTTATCAATTTGGTAACGGCCGAGGCGATCAAGCGATCGAAGGAAGTAGGCATTCGCAAAACGTTGGGCAGTTCACGCGTGCAACTGATTCTGCAGTTTTTGGGCGAGTCTACGCTGGTAACAGTTGTTTCCGTTGTTTTGGCCATTGCGGTGGCCACGGTGGCACTCGGGTTTCTGAACTCTTTTTTGGACTTGACGCTGACGCTCAATTTGCTTGATCCCGCCATACTTGTCTTTTTGGTTGGCATTACTTTTTTCGTGTCGCTGTTATCGGGTCTTTACCCGGCCTTTGTCGTGTCGGGCTTTAGGCCGGTGTTTGCCATTAAAAACCAAATGAACAACCGCCACTCGTCCGGTTTTCTGCTGCGCAGGGTGTTGGTGGTGATTCAGTTTATTATTTCGCAGTGGTTGATTATCTGCACGATCGTGCTGGTGGCGCAGATGAGTTACTTCCGCCAGCAGAATTTGGGCTTCCGGCAAGATGCCATTGTCACGTTTCCAATACCGGAAAATGAACGGCTCGGCTTTTCGGATGGCACCAGCAAGATGCGTGCGCTGCGCGAAGATGTGGCCAAGATACCGGGCGTGGAGTTGGCAAGCTTAAGCAGCCGCCCGCCTTCCTCGGGCAGCGTTCAGAGTACAGACTTTGGCATCGAAGGAAAGGAAGAGCGCTTTGGCACGCAGGTAAAAACCATCGATGGACACTACGTAGCCCTCTATGACCTGAAGGTGGTGGCCGGCAGCAATGTGGCCGACCTCGATACCGCGCAAGGTTACCTGGTCAATGAAAAGCTTGTGCAACTGGTGGGTTTCGCGAATTCCGAGGAGATCATCGGCAAAACGATGGAGGTAAACAAGAAGAAGTTGCCCGTGGTAGGCGTAGTCAAAGATTTTCATACCATGTCCTTGCACGAAGAAGTGGATGCGACCGTGTTGTTCAACCGCGCCCGAACCTACCAGACATTGTCACTGAAGTTGAACCCGCAAAATAGGCAAGAAACCATACGCGAGGTGCAGAAGCGATGGGAACAGGCCTATCCCGAGCACATCTTTTCGTATCAGTTTTATGACGAAGAAATTGCCGAGTTTTACCAAAGCGAGGAACGCACCTCCACGATGCTTACGGTCTTTACGTCCATCGCTATTTTTATTGGGTGCTTGGGATTATTCGGGTTGGCGACCTTCATGGCCAATCGGAAAACAAAGGAGATTGGCGTTCGAAAAGTACTGGGCGCATCGGTGGAGAGCATCATCCTTTCCTTTTCGAAAGAGTATGTGATCCTCATTTTAGTGGGTTTTGCATTTGCTGCCCCCCTGGGTTGGTACGTGATGAGCCATTGGCTGAACGACTTTGCCTATAAAATTGAGATCGGGCCCATGATTTTTGCGACCTGCCTGGCGGCTTCGATGCTTCTGGCACTGGTTACCGTGGGGTACCGATCTTTCCGGGCGGCTGTGGCCAATCCTGCGCAGGCATTGCGGTCAGAGTAAGCATAAAAAAAGGGCGGTTGACAACCGCCCTTTCGTTTTTTGAGTCACGTAGTTACTTTTCCGGGTTCAGCACTACTTGAATGTAGTTTTTCATATCCAGGTATTTATTGGCTGCGGCTTTTAGGTCCGCCACCGTGATGGCATCCACCCGGCTTTCGTACGTGAGGATGTCCGCGGGGTTAAGCCCGTTTTCCACTGAACTCTGCAACTGGCGCATCCAATAGTTGTTGTCCTTCAGGTTCTCTTGGTATTGCTTTTTCCAGTTTTCTTTCACCTTGGCCAGGTCAGCCGCGGTAGGGCCGTTCTTGCGCACTTTGTCAAGTTCCTCCAACGTAGCCGCAATCAACTTGTCCACGTTTTCAGGGCCACATGGGATAAACCCATTAACGGTGTACCCTTCGTAAGGATATTTGCTCAAGGAGCCGCTCATGCCGCCCGTGTACGTGCCACTCATTTTTTCGCGCAGCGTTTCGATCAGTTTGATGTTGATCGTCTCAATCAATGCCTGCAGTTTCAGTTGCTCGGCAGCGCTGTAGGCAGCTTCGCCCGTGAACTGCATGGCAATAAAGCTCTTGGCTTCGGTTCCCTTTTTCACCTCTTTTTTAACCACCCCGCGCACGGGCCGCAAGCCAATGTCTTTATAGGTGGATGTTTTGGTCTTGTCAGAGGGAAGCGATGCCAGGTAGTTCGCAATCAGCGGCTTTATTTTGTCCAGTTGGAACGCCCCAATGATCACGAACGTAAATCCATTGGCATTGCTGAAGCGTTCGCGGTAAATCTCCAGCGCGCGGTCTACGTTCACCTGATTGTAATCCTCGGCCCGCGGTACCCGCGGAGCCCGTGGATGATTTTTGTACACCGTGCGCAACAGACTGTCCTGAAATACCATCTGCGGATCGCTCAGCATGTTTTGCACCATGGCCTGCTGTTTGGACACAAAGGATTTGTAAAGCTCTTCGTCTTTGCGGGGTTGGGTGAAATACAAATGAACGAGTTGCAGCAGTGTTTCTACGTCTTCTGCGCTGCTGCTTCCGTTGATGCCCTCGGTGGTAGCCGAGATGCGGGGTGAGGCGCTGACGGTTTTGCCCGCCAGCGTTTTACGTAAGTCGTTGGGCGAAAACTTTCCTACGCCCATTTGGCTTACCAGCGTGGCGGCATTTTCAGCATTGAAGCGGTCTTTCGTATCGTAATTGTACTGGCCCCCAAAGCGGAAGCCGCTCAGCACTACCTGGTCGTTCTTGTAGTCGGTGGGCTTTAGTAATACTTTTACTCCGTTGCTCAAGGTCAATTCATAGAATCCGGCTTCTTTGTTTTCCTTTTGAAAGCCAATGCGCCCCGCGGCCGGAAGTTCTTCCATCAAACTGGCGGCCACGGCTTTTTCTTCGTACGGCTTGATCTCTTGCTTGGTCGCGGCATCGGCATAGGCCAATAGCTTTTCGTTGGTGGGCAACTCGTAGTCGGGTTTTTCGGGGGCGAGCAAAACAATCAATTTGCTTTCGGCTGATGGAATGTTGGCCGCGGCAAACTTGTTTACTTCGTCCAACGTAATACCATCCAAAAACTGTTTGTAGTAATTGTACTCATTCTCAATGCCGGGGATGGGCTCCTTTTGCAGAAAATTCCGGACATACTCGTTCACCAATTGTTCTGACTCGGTTTTGTCGCGCTCGTTGTACGAACGTTCAATGCCCTTCATCAATGTCTTTTTGGTGCGGTCTAGCTCGGATTGCGTAAAGCCAAACTTGCGCGCGCGTTCGTTTTCAGTTACCAGTGCCGTGATAGCGCCCTCGGGGCCGGATTTACCGATAAGAGCAAAGCAAAAAAAGCTCTCATAGCCACGTACAAAGCCGCCCAAGTTGCTACCCCCAAAAACAAAAGGCGGTTCCGGCTTTTGTGTCAATTCTTGCAAACGTCCTGAAAGCATTTGCGTAAACAAACTCTGGACAATGGATTCGCGATAGTCTTTGAGCGTGGTTTGCACCGCTGCCTTTTTGGGCGAATAGAATACTTGCACGATGGAATTGGGGTTCTCTTTGTCAGTCACCACGAGCCCTTCACTTTTCGTGCGCGGGGGCACCAAGGCATCGGCTCGCTTGCGTTCCTTGCCCGGGTTTTTCAGTTTCTCGAAATGCTTTTTTACCAACGCCTCGGCTTCGGCCGGTTCAAGATCACCCACCACGGCCACAGCCATCTGGTTGGGGCGGTACCAGTCGCGATAGAAGCGCTTGATCACATCGTACTTGAAGTTTTGGATGATATCGTCCTTGCCAATGGGCAGGCGCTCGGCATATTTGGAGCCCGCCAGTATTTTGGGCAGGTATTGTTTTTGCATCCGGTCTTGGGCGCCCTTGCCCAAGCGCGATTCCTCCAGGATCACCCCGCGCTCTTTGTCAATTTCCTCGTGTTCAAAAGCGATGGTACTGGCCCAGTCTTCCAGCACCTGAAAGCCCTTTTCTACGTTTTCTTTGTTCTCGGTCGGGATGGGCAGTATATACACCGTTTCATCAAAGCTGGTGTAGGCATTCAAATCATTGCCAAACTTCACTCCGATGCTTTGCAGATATGACACCAGATCGTTTTTCTTGAAGTTTTTGGTGCCATTAAAAGCCATGTGCTCCACAAAGTGGGCCAGGCCTTGCTGGTCATCGTCCTCCAGGATGGAGCCGGCATTGACCACCAGCCGTAGTTCTACCTTCTTTTCAGGTTTGGTGTTTTTGCGGATGTAATAGGTGAGGCCGTTGGATAATTTGCCCACTTTCACGTTGGGATCAACGGGTAGGGGGTCTGCCAGCGGACCTTGCGCCCAGACGACTTGCGCGAGCGCCAAGCAGGCAATTAGCCAGTACATTTTTTTGTTGGATGCTACCTTCATAAACTGGTGGTGTTAAAATTAGGTCGGTGAAGGTACACAGAAACCAGGGATTGCCCCCGCCCGGGTGCATTAATTTTCCTTCACAGCCGATAAACAAACCGGCTGTTGCGTGCCGCAGTCACTCACCCACAGGAACACAGCGGGAAACGCAGCGCTACGATTTCTGTTGCACCCCCCAATGGGCTTGGATGATCGGCAACATGTCATGATGGATTTGGCCACTGGCGCAGAGCTCACCGCCAAACAAAAAGTTATTGCCGCCTTGAAAGTCGGTGACCGTGCCGCCTGCCTGCTGCACGAGAAAGCCCCCCGCGGCCACATCCCAGGCGTTCAGGTTGTACTCAAAAAATCCTTCCAGTCGCCCGCAGGCTACATAGGCCAGATCAATGGCTGCGCTGCCGAGTCTTCGAATGCCATGTGATTGTTCCAAAAAGGATTTGATGATCTCCAGGTAGGCGTCTTTCTTATCGGTATGATAATAGGGAAAACCAGTAGCGAGCAGACTCTGCGACAGTGAGCGTATGTTTGACACACGGATTTCGCGGCCATTGCAAAAAGCCGGCTGCCCCTCCCGCGAGTAGAAGCACTCGCCATGGCTTACTTCGTGCACCACGCCCAAAATCATCTTGTCTTCCTTTGCCAAGCCGATGCTGATGGAGTAAATCGGCAGGCCATGCAAAAAGTTAGTGGTGCCGTCCAGCGGGTCAATGATCCACTGATACCCGTTGACACTGGGGGTATTGGTGCCTTCTTCACCCATAAACCCCGAGCCGGGCAGCAATCGGCTCAGGCGCGTCACCAGGCGCCTCTCAGACTCTTTGTCCACATACGAAACCAAATTGTTGAACGAGGTCTTCTGTTCAATTTTGCTCAGGTCAAAGGTGGCCTGTTCCGCTTTCATAAACTCGCCCACCTCGCGGCACAGGGTAATGACGTTTTCTTGGAGATCTTTCAGGTTCATTTTTTCTTCACTTTGTGTCGCACGAAACCCACCAGTAACACTAGCACCGAAAGCCATGCGGCTGTACGCGCCACCACTTCGCCTTGATGGGCGTAGCGATCTACGGGGGGTACACCCACGGTATGCCACGCGATCATCTGTGCCCGGTCGATGCCTTGTCCACCGGCCGCGTAGGCCCACCCGATGGGCACGCTCACCAGCAGGAGCCAACAGATGGCCCAGCCCCAGCGCATCTTACTGGGTGTTAACACGGCTTCGTAGGCGGCTAAGTTGCAAAGCCATATCCACAGGCTGATGGCCAAATAACCCACGGCCACAGTCCAGTTGGTCCAGGTGGGCCATAACGCGATCGCATCAGCCAGAAAAATAAAATGATGGCGCCAGGGCAGACTTACCAACACATACTCGGCCGCCAGCCAAAATAGGATTACCGTTGCCTTGCCTAAACGTGGGCCGAGCGACTCCCGGCAAAACGAGTACGCCACAAACACCAAGGTGCCGATGATGGCTTGCACAAATCCGAGGTAGAGCCAGCCCTCACGAGGCCATCCTGCTGCCAGGAAGCCGCAAGCCAGGGGAATGAGTATCCATTCAAAGTGCTCCCACGCAGGCTTTTGGTCGCTCTTTTTGTCGAGGATGACAAACACGGGCGCATAGGCCACAAAAACGATTGCGGGAAAGGATTGCATCAGCCATGCCAACACCAGCAGCACACCGGCTAAGGCGGCCCAGGCAGGTGCCCCCCACGGGCTATTGCTCTTCTTTGCCATGCAGTGTCACTACAATTTCGCCCTTTACGTCCTTTTGTTGAAAATAGGTCAACACCTCTGCCAGCGCTCCGGTTTTTGTCTCTTCAAACATTTTTGTCAGCTCGCGCGAAACCGATACCAGCCGATCGGCACCCATGTATTCCACACATTGCTCCAGTAGCTTCACCAGCCGGTGGGGCGATTCATACAAGACCACCGTCCGCTCTTCTTCGGCTAGTTGCTTAAGCCGCGTTTGGCGCCCTTTCTTGTGTGGCAAAAATCCTTCAAACACAAACCGATCGGTCGGAAACCCCGACTTGATGAGCGCAGGTACGAGGGCCGTGGGGCCGGGCAGGCACTCCACAGCAATGTTTTCGCGCAGGCATTCGCGCACCAGCAGAAAGCCGGGATCGGAAATGCCGGGCGTACCCGCATCCGACACCAACGCGAGGGTCTCGCCCTTTTTCAGACGTTCTATCCACACGGCCCAGGTACGATGCTCGTTGTGGATGTGAAAACGCTGCAAGGGTTTGGCGATGTGGTAGTGCTTGAGTAAAACAGCGCTGGTGCGGGTGTCTTCCGCTAAAATCACATCCACGGTTTTCAGTACCTCCAGGGCCCGCAGGGTGATGTCGGCCAGGTTGCCGATGGGGGTGGGGACAAGGTATAGCTTCACCGGCCGCGCGTTACACCAATGAATCGATCACCTTGGCCAGCGCACGGTCTTTGTCGGTCACGATGTCTCCCGCATCATGGGTGGACAACTCGATAGACACGGTGTTGTACACATTGCTCCACCACGGGTGATGATCCATTTTTTCGGCTGCCAGCGCCACGCGTGTCATAAACGCAAATGCCTGTGAAAAGTCAGCAAAGCGAAACGTGCGCTTTAGTCGGTTGTTTTCTTCGTGCCACATAGTCCATTCAAGATTGAAAATTCAAGGTCTGCATCGGGGCCTGCCTGCCCATGGTGGTACCCCGGTTTAAAGATAGGCGTAATGGGCGGCACTTGGAAACGCCCAACCTTCACAAGGCAATGATGCCCTCTACCACCGAGGCTTTTTCATACACCGCCACGATGGCCGCGCTGGAGGAAACGGTCATCTCGAAGGTAAGGCTTGTGTACTTGCCTTGTTTCGATTCCTTGGTGGAAATGGCGTGCAGCGGGAATAAATCGCGGAATTGCTGCTCGGCCCCGTGGGGCACAATGAACTTAAAGGTGTAAACGGCTGGCCACGTGTAGTGCCGGTCAAGTTTTTCCTGGAACGAGGCAAGCCAAGCGGGGTCGATGGGCATACAACAAAACAGGCACCTTGCGGTGCCTGTGCATTACGGTTAGTTTACGTTAAATCGCCTGTCTTCTATTTTGGCGTTCTGCCGAATCGCCTCGGCAATGCCAAAGCTGGATCGGTTGTTGGCCGACTGCAGCAGTTGATTGGCAAACATAGTATAGTCGCCCACGGCCGGAGCGATGGTTTTGTTTTGCAATTCTGCCACCAATACGCCCCCTTCCACGGCTACCGGCTTGGAGCGTTTTCCATTTTCGAGGCTGAAGATCACCCCAACGGCTTTCGGATCAAACCCTACTCCTTGCAGTGAGCTGCTGTTGAACTTCAGGTCGTTTACGCTGTTCACGGTGCCATCAGTGCCAAAAAGTTTGGCAATTTCTTCCAAGGAGCCGGTGGCAGCACCCATTTTTTCAATGATCTTCTTGCCCTTTAGTTCGTTCATGACGGTCGGGCGTATTTCGTCTTTTACTTTTTCAAAGGGCTTGTATCCCTCTTTGGTTTCGCCCGTCATGATGGCCACCACGTAGCTCTCGCCCAGTTCAAAAATAGAGGATACCTTGTTCTTTTTTGCTTCGCGGAAGAGCCAAACCACCATCGATCGGGCATCGTCCAGGTTGTCTACCCTGCGGTCGGCTGCTTTCAGGTCTTTCGCTTCCGACACCAGCAGGTTCATTTCTTTTGCCCGTGCCTTAAACGATTCCACATCGCCCAGGCCATCGGCAAACTGCTCGGCTTTCAAATAGGCATTGTTGGTCGTCTCTTCGCTGGCCACAATGGGCATGGAAATGGATGCCAGCGTATACACCGTGTTGTTTTTCACCTCCGTCACTTCGATAATGTGGTAACCAAACTGCGTTTCCACCAGTTGATTGATCAAGCCTTTGGTTTTGGTGCCAAACACGGCATCCTGAAAAGGTTTAACCATCTGGCCTGACACAAACCAGCCCAAATCGCCCCCGCGCTGTGCGGTGCCATCGGTGCCAAACTCACGCGCCTGGGCGGCAAAGTCGGCTCCCCCTTTGATGTCGTTCAAAATCTTTTGTGCCTTGTCTTTAGCGGCCTTCTTGCCTTCGGGCGTTTCGTTGTCCCAACGGATCAGGATATGACTTGCCTTGGCATTGTAGGTGGTGTCCGAGCCGACTTTAGACACCTTCATCACCTTGTAGGCACCGTTGGCGAGTGTGGGGCCAAACACGCTGCCGGGAGTGAGGGTGTTGAGTTGCGCACTCAGCTCTGAGGGCAAAGACGCGATGGTGTAGTTCGTGTACTCGCCTTGCCAATCAGCGCTGGCATATACCAGCGAAGAGTCTTGGGTGGATTCCTTCAACAGCGTGGCCGCGCGATTGATTTCCTCCCGGGCCGCGGCTGAGTCGGCCGCAGACGGCAGGATGCTGATGGATACATACTGCAGGTCGCGCGAGGCCTCGGTTTTGTAGCGCTCCTTGGTTTTGTTGTAGTAGGCCTGCAAGTCGGCATCTTTCACTTCCACATCGGTGTCGCTGATGGCGAAAAAGGGGACAAAGGCGTACCGGGCTTCGGCCACATCGTTTTGGTTATGGTAGTCTTTTTCGGCCTCGGCTTTGGTGACGTAGTTGGTCTTGAGCAACAGGTTTTCGTATTTGATGCGCTCGCGGCCCAATTTCAGGTTGGCGATGTAGTTTTCAAATTGTGCTTTTTGTGCCTGCTGCATGGCCAGCATCTGTTCGTTGCCCACCGCGGGTGGGGTGTTGATGCTTTGCAGATACGACACGAGTCGGCCGCGGTCGAAGTTGCCGGCCGAGTCCAGAAACGAATTTTTGATGCCTTCGTCAATGTTTTTGCCTTGCACCATGTCTTGCAACTCGGTTTGCGTTACCGTGATGCCCAGCTTTTCAAACTCGGGCTGGATGGCATATCGGGCGATGAGCAGATCCCAGGCTTGCTGGCGCAGGGTGGCCATTTCGCGCTCGCCCGGCTGGCGTTGCATCCGGTTGGTGTAATCGGCCTCGCGTTCTTGTACCGCTGCATTATACTCGTCCATGCTAATGCTGTATCCGGCTATGCTGCCCACATCGTTGCTGCCGCCAAAGAGGGAGCCATTGCCTCCGGTGAGCAAATCGCTGCCCACAATAAAAGCGGCCAAAGCCACCATGATGAACCCGACTACCCATTTCGTCAGTTTTTCCCTCAGCGTTCCTATTAATGCCATACTGGTTTTTGATTGCGATGCGCCCTTGGCGGGCAGGTGTAATGATTAATTTTGTTCTTTGCTTTTTAAAGAACCGCAAATTTAACCGGAACCGACCATTCGGCAAAAGGCTGATTTGAATTTATCCGTTTGGAAATGAGTGGGTTAGGAGCCTGCCGGCAAACCCATCCGAGCTTGTGTGTGGCGGGCGGTTACTCTTTTCGCCCGCGCTTGCGCAGGGTGTAGGCAAAAAAACAGATCACGGCCAGCATGATTACCGCGTAGGCCTCGCCAATGCCACGCGTCATCACTTCGTAAATGCCAATGATGATGAGCGCAGCGGCCAGCGAGAGCAAAATCACATCTGCCAATTTCATGGCCGAAAGATACAGATCGGCCCATGGAAACCACGATCCGGTTATGCCAGGCGCTGATTTTTTATTTGAACAGACGGCTGGGAGCCGCGACTGCCAGCGGCTATTCTTGGTATTCGAGATCGCCCGAGATGTTGCGCAGTTGGTAGTTGGACAAATCCTGCAGGGCGTCCAAACCGGTGCCGTACAAGATGTCACCGCCATCCCGCAGCGTCACAAACTTATCGGTAAAGATTTTTTTGGTGTCGGGCTTCCAAAAAAGCTCTTCGGTGTTCAACTGTTGATCTTTCTCCAGGTTTTTCACCTCCACTTTTCCGCGGCCGCGCCATTTGTTTTCGGTCTTGAAAAAGTAGGCCGTGTTGGCGCTGAGCGTAGACGAGAGCTTGCCAAACTCATCGTAGAATTCGAGGTAGATGCCTTCCGGGAATTCATAGTCGCCATTGACGTATTCGATGATCTTGGCTGCCTTCAGGCGACTTTTGAGCAGGTCGCGCTCGGTCTCGATGCGGTCTACCTGTTCCATCACGCGCAAAGGCCCATCGTACACCGCGGGTTTGGTGTTGTCCGCGGGTGTGCAGGCCGGCAGCAGCCACACCAGTAGCCAAACGAGGGCAAGGGGTTTGATGCCCGCCTGCTTGTACGCGTGCGCAAAAACAAAAGGCTGACGCATGGCCAGCCTTTTGCGTATTGCCGCTTGTCGCGAGTTAGTCACGGGTGCGAATGGTGACCACTTCGGATACCCAGCAGCCCGTGGGCTTGCTTTCGCCCGTCTTCCAGTTCACTTCAAAAATCTCCTCCTTGGCGGGGAAGTTAGACTTGGCCACGCCCATCTTTTGGGCATTGCCCGCGCGCTGGTACATTTCGTAAGCCGCCAGGTACACGAGGCGGTCTTCGGCTTTGCTCACCAGCTTGGCGCAATCCTTACCCGAAGCCATGTACAAGTCACCGATTTTTTCATAGGCCTCTTTGCCTTCCTTGCCCGAAGGATCGAGCGCAATCACCTTGCGGTAGGCTTCGCGCGCAGCGGCTTTGCTGCCCCGTGTGGATGCCAGGTCCCCCGCAGTCATTTGCACTTTCAGTTTATCCTCGTTGTTGGTGGCCAGTTTTTCGGCTTCCTCCAGCAGGGTTTGGGCGCGGTCTAAGTTGCCATTTTTGGCGTACACTTTGGCCATGTTGATGGCCAGCCCAAAGTCGGGGCTCGTTTCGTGCACCTTCTCGGCTGCTTTCAACCACAGCGGGTCGTCAATACACTTGCCATCTTTGGTCATGAAGATGAAGATGCGCTTGGCGAGACCCAGGTCATTGGGATTGGCGTTGAATTTGGGCTCGAGTTTTTCTTTCACAAACGCGCAGTCAAACTTCAAGCCTTCAATGTTCACCAGAATGTCATCCACCTGGGCTCTCGTTTTGATGAACTTGTCCACCTCTTGCTGTTTGTTTTCGCCACGCGCCTTCGCGATTTTGGCATCCAACACGGCAATTACGCGGTCGTAGCGTTCCAGAATCTGGTCTTCGGTCAGGTTCTTGTTGTATTTTTGGTTTAGCTGAATCACCGTCATGTACACGGTCAGGTTGCCATCCAATACGTTGTTGCCGCTTTTTTCAAAAACCTGGTCGAACAGCGTGAGCACACCGCCTACCTTTTCTTTGTTCTGGGCATTGTACTTGGCCGAGTAGATGGCCTTGCGGTTGAGCACGTTGATCTCATCGCCACAGTTTTGGATGCGCAAGTCGTGCAGGATGTCCAGCGAATCCACGTACACGGCTTTTTTCTTAGGGTCTTTTTCGGAAGAGGCCAACCAATCGTAGACCGTTACGCCATCCACATACAAGCGGGTGTTCCACTTGGGCGCGGTTTTCAGCATCCACTGCAAAGCCGGCACTGCGGCAGCATAATTTTTCTGTGTGACGGCATCGGTGTAAATGGCCACTTTTTCTTCGGCCCTGGCCCGGTCTTCAATGCCTTCAAAGCCCTGTTTGCATTGCGCACCGGCCATAAAACCAGTGGTCAATAACGCGGAGGCTACCGCCCATCCTGTCCAACGTTTCATTGTTCTTTTCATTTTCTCGTTTAGGTCTTTCTCTTTGTTAGTCAAACTTTCGCTTAATAAACCATTGGTCGTTAAACGTCACGCCCATGTACATCTTAAAATAGTTCTCCGTTATCAAGTTCTCTGCCAAACTGCCTCTGCGGCCTGTTCTAAACCCAAAGTCAAGGCTTGACGAGCGGCTGACGGGTAGCGAGAGTCCAAAATTAATGCCAAAATCCTGAATTGCGCTGCCGTTTACCAGATAGGGGTATTTTTCGATGCTGGCGCCTGTGCGGTAGGTGATGCGCTTCAAATAGCTGCCCAGGGCGGTCGGGTCAGGGGTAAACTCGCCCCCGATAACCAAACGCCAGGCCGCATCCGTTTGCGCGGGCCGGTTGGCAAACCCTTTGAACGAGCGATAGTCGTAGTAGTAAAAGTCGGCACCCACCAGCCATTTGTCGCCTTTGCCCAGCGAAATGCCCATGCCGATGGACGAGGGCAGGGTGATTTGGTCAGGCACATCCGTCACCAGCGAGTCGGTCTGGATGGTTCCTTGAAAGTTGCTGGTTTTGCGCAAGATGGCCGAGCGCGTAGCACTCAGGTCGGCCTGAAAGTCGTACACGATGCCGGCATTGAACTTGAGCCGTCTGTTAAAAAGCGAATCGGTATGGTACGCCAGCCCCAAGGTAAAATCAAAGTCGCGCACATAGTAGTCTTCGGAAATGATGGGGATGAAGGTGACGGGCTGCCCTGCTGCGATCAGCTCGTTTCGGTACAACGTTTCGATGGAGCCAAAAAGGTAGGTGGCACGCATGCCCACGGATACGTTTTTGGTCAAACTCACGCCATTGGCCCAATAAAACTGATTGATGCCGCCCGTGCCGCTTTCTTGCACCAGTGTGCGGGCGGTGCTGTTATTCACCTCATCCTCATACTGAAACTGGTAATTGACCGAAGAGAGCGGTGACAGTCCCAACGCGGTAGACCAGCGGTTGCGCATGACAGGAAACCCCAGTGCCAGGTAATTTAAGTTGGCATCGCTGTTTCGCTCCGACACGGTGTTGTCGCGCACGGTTCTGCGCTCGGCCAGCAGGCCGCCTTCAAACACCGTCCAGCGGTTGTAGATCAGCAACGCGGGGTTTACATTATTCAAATACCAATACGATCCGTTGCTGATGCCCAAACCCGCCATGCCTTGCTGATGAGCCAGGGCGTTGCCGTAATAATCGCCAATGCCCAGAGAGCTCATGGGCGTTTTGGCCGCTTGCCCGGCCGCCAGAATAGAACACCCGATACAGTAGAGCAGTGCTGACGTCTTCTTAAAATCCCACATGATGTGTCAAAATCCTGTTTAAGCCCAACAAAACCAGATCGGGGGCTGCAAATATGGGCGGTTTCACTTGGTTTTCAAAAAGTTGGGCATCGCCTCCGGTTAAAAGCACGTGCAGGTTCGCAGTTTGGTTCCGATGTTGTTCAATCATGCCGTTTATTTCTGCGGTCATGCCGCGGAGCGCACCACTCTGCATAGCTGCCTGCGTACTCTTGCCCAGCAACGGTGCCGTGCCGGCTATTTCTACTAACGGCAATCGCGCGGTAAACGTATGCATGGCCTTCAACCGCATGGCCAACCCGGGGGCAATGCTGCCGCCCCGAAACACGTGTTGGTCGTCTACATAATCATAGGTAATGCACGTGCCCGCATCAACAATCAGGCAAGGGGTATGCGGGAAAAGGTGAATGGCCCCGCAGGCCGCAGCGAGGCGGTCCACGCCCAGCGTCTGAGGCGTTTCGTAGTCGAGTGTAATCGGTAGTGAAAGCGCGGGCGATAAAACAAGTTTTTCGCCCGGTACCGAAATTTCTTGCAACAAGGCCTCGGCCTCCTCATTGACCGAGCTGATGATGACGTGCGTAGCGGTATGTTGAAGCGTGTGCGCCACTGCCTCGGCCACCGAGGCAGCCGTTTCCTTTCGAATCAGCATGCCTTGGCGAAACCACCCCATTTTGATGCGCGTATTGCCCCAGTCGATGGCGAGTGAAATCATGATTCAGAAAAGTGCTTTTTTTAGCTCCGGGATATCCAACGTAGCAATTTCCCAAATGAGGTGAACGTCTACCCCCAAATACTCGTGCACCAACACGTTGCGTAAACCGGCAATTTGTTGCCACGGAACCTGCGGATACCGCTCACGCGTTTCGGGGGTTACACTCTTGGCAGCTTCTCCCATGATCTCAAGCTGTTTGATCGTGGCAAAACGCATCATCGAGTTATTCAGAAAAACGGCTCGATGTGCAACCGAAAGATAGGCTTCGATTTCCGCCATGGCCTCCCGGATGTGCGCCAGTCGTTGCTCGTCATCCATGCAATATCCTGGAATAAATCAACTGCTTATCGCGTTCAATAAATGGGGGGAGGTGAGAGGAAACGGCTTGGTCCGATAGCAGGTCGACTTTTCGATTTAACCTTTGCTCCAGTTCTTGTTGCAGGGCTATGTACGTAAGGCCGATACGCTGTGTGTAGTCGAATTCCACGAAAATGTCCACATCGCTGGATATGTGCGCGTCACCCCGCGAAAAGGAGCCGAATAAATAGGCCTTTTTAACGGGGTTGTTGCACAAGGTTTGTCTGATCAAATCAATATCTTGACCACTTAATCGCATGGGACAAAGATATGACTTTTGCAAACCGGATGACTTTTGACGCCCTTTGGATAACACCGCTGCTGCTCTGGTACGTTTCTTCCCCATTCGCAAACAACCATCCCCATGAAAACCCTTCTTCAAAAATTCGAATCCAAACGGCCCGAAATTGTTTTTGAATGGAAAGACAGCGAGACGGAAGCCGAGGGCTGGGTGGTCATCAACTCGCTGCGCGGAGGGGCCGCGGGCGGAGGCACACGCATGCGGTTGGGGCTCGACAAGCGCGAAGTGGAGTCGCTGGCCAAAACCATGGAAGTGAAATTCACGGTGTCGGGTCCACCCATCGGAGGGGCCAAGTCGGGCATTAACTTTGATCCGGCCGATCCGCGCAAAGCGGGCGTGCTGCAGCGCTGGTATGCAGCGGTGATGCCGCTGCTCAAATACTATTACGGCACCGGTGGCGATCTGAACATCGATGAAATCCACGAGGTGATACCCATTACCGAAGACGTGGGCATCTGGCATCCGCAGGAAGGGGTTTTCACGGGCCACTATAAACCGACCGAACCACAAAAGGTAAACCGCATTGGGCAACTGCGCAGGGGCGTCATCAAAGTCATTGAAGATGAACAATACACACCGGCCCTGGGCAAGAAATACACGGTGGCGGATATGTGCACGGGCTATGGGGTGGCCCAGGCCGTGAAACATTTTTATCAACTGTGGGGAGGCAACCTACGCGATAAACGGGCCGTCATCCAAGGCTGGGGCAACGTGGGCGCGGCCGCAGGATTTTATTTGGCCCAACTGGGCGTGACCATCGTGGGCATTGTGAGTCACGAGGGAGGCCTCATCAACCAAAAAGGATTTTCGTTGGAGGAGGTAAAAGCATTGGTAGCCGGACGCCAGGGAAATAAACTCGTGTCGGATGACATGCTGCCGTTTGCCGTGGTCAACGAAAAAATCTGGGACTTAGATTTTGAGATATTTATTCCTGCGGCTGCCTCGCGCCTCATGACGCGCGCGCAAATCGACCGGATGGATAAACTCGAAGTGGTGGCCAGCGGGGCCAACGTGCCGTTTGCCGACCCTGAAATCTTTTTCGGCCCCACCGGGCTGTATGCCGATGAAAAGGTGTCGGTGATCCCTGACTTTATTGCCAACTGCGGCATGGCCCGCGTGTTTGCGTACTTCATGGAGAAGGAAGTGCCCATGACCGATGCCGCTATTTTTGACGACATCTCACAAACCATCGGCCGCGCGCTGCGGCATACCCATGCCGTCAATCCGGGCAAAACCCGCCTGGCACAGGCTTCCTTTGAGCTGGCGTTGAAGCAGTTGGTTTAGGGCACCACGGGCGGATGCACCGCCAGGTACGGCTGGATGATCAGATACACGATGGCGCCCGCAAAATAACCGAGCGCAGCCAGCAGTGAAATGCGCTTCACGTACCAGAGAAAGTCAATTTTTTCCATGCCCATTACCGCCACGCCCGCGGCTGATCCGATAATCAAAATACTGCCGCCCGTACCGGCACAGTAGGCCAGGTATTCCCAAATGAGATGGTCAGGATAGTAGGCGGGGTTGGGCCCATACATGCCCATGCTGGCCGCCACCAGCGGCACATTGTCAACAATGGCAGAGACAATGCCAATGAGTGTAATGATGATGCGGTTGTCCTTGAGCGTTACATCCAGCCAGCCGGCAAAGGCGTTCAGCGTGCCCATCGATTGCAACGCGCCCACGGCCAGCAAAATGCCCAGAAAAAACAACACACTCGGCACATCAATCCGCGAAAGCGCACCGGCTGCGGTGTAGGGTCTTTTCTCGGCTTCGTCCATGTCGGGGTTGATGAGCTCACTCACCACCCAAATGACGCCCAATGCGAGTAGCATGCCCAAGTAGGGCGGAAGGTGTGTGTACGTTTTGAAGATGGGTACTGAAATGAGCCCGCCAATACCCAACAGCAACATGGCGGTGGCGCCCCTTACTTGCTTGTGGCCGTGGCCATGTGCGTGCGTATCTTCCTTGTGGCTGCCCGCATGGCCCAGTTCGCCCTTCAGGGTGAATTGCAAATAGATCAACGGCACAATCATGCAAACGAGGCTGGGCAGAATCAACGTCATCATGATGTTGGCCGAGGTAATGTAGCCTTTGATCCACAGCATGGTGGTGGTCACATCGCCAATGGGCGACCACGCTCCCCCTGCGTTGGCCGCGATGATGATCATGCCGGCAAAAAACATCCGCATTTCCTTGTTGGGCACCAGCTTGCGGGTAAGCGACACCATGACAATGGCCGTGGTGAGGTTGTCCAACACGGATGACAAAAAGAAGGTGACAAAGCAGATGATCCAGAGCAGTTTTTTCGGGTTTTTGGTGTTGATGCGGTCCGTGATCAGGCGAAAGCCCTGATAGGCATCCACCAACTCCACAATGGTCATGGCACCCATCAAAAAGAAAAGGATGGCTGATATTTCGGCCAGGTGGTGGGCCAGTTCTTCCCCGATGTGTTCAATGTGTTCCTGCTGGCTCACCGCGTAGAGCGTCCAGCACAGCACGCCCGTGAGCAGCGCGGACGCGGTCTTGTTGATTTTGAGGGGGTGTTCCAGCGCGATGGCCAGGTAGCCAACCACAAACACGATGATGATCAGGATTTCCATAGGCGTTAGGGAGAAGGAAATATCTGTAAAATTCCCCTACCCCAAAAAGCCTTCGGTGTAAATTTTCAACCGTGTACGGGGGCGTTAACCGGCCAGCAACAAATACGTAATGGCGCCCGCGGCATAGCCCAGCAGTGCCAATAGCGACAATCGCTTCAAATACCAGATAAATTCGATCTTTTCCATGCCCATGACGGCCACGCCCGCAGCCGAGCCAATGATGAGCAAACTGCCTCCGGTGCCGGCACAATAGGCGAGGTATTCCCAAATCAGGTGGTCGGGTGGGTAAGTATCCAGGCTGTACATGCCCATGCTGGCCGCCACCAGCGGTACGTTGTCCACGATGGCGCTGATCACGCCAATCAAGCTTACGATCAGCCGCGTGTCGCCCAAGGAGGTGTCCAACCAGCCGGCAAAGGCCGACAGGACGTTCATCGACTGCAGGGCCCCCACGGCCAACAAGATCCCTAAAAAGAAGAGCATGCTGGGCACATCAATCCGCGTCAGCGCATGCGCAGCCGTAAACTGTTTTTTCTCCGACTCGTCCATGTCGGGGTTGATCAACTCACTGACCACCCACAGCACCCCCAGCGCCAGCAACATGCCCAGGTAGGGCGGCAGGTGCGTAACGGTTTTAAAAACCGGTACCGAAATAAGCCCGGCCACGCCCAGTATCAACATGGTGGTAGAGCCGCGCGGACGTGCCGAAGTGGTGGGCGTGGCGGTGCGTTCGCCCAACGTTCCCGTCAAGGTAAACTGCAGCACCAGCAACGGCACCACCATGCACACAATGCTGGGAAGCAACAACGATTGAATGATGTTGCCCGCGGTAATCTGGCCGCCAATCCAAAGCATGGTGGTGGTTACATCGCCAATGGGCGACCACGCCCCGCCTGCGTTGGCCGCGATGACGATCATGCCGCAAAAAAACAGGCGCATGCTTTTGTCGGGCACCAACTTGCGCACCAGCGAGACCATCACAATGGACGTGGTGAGGTTGTCCAAAATGGCAGACAGCACAAAGGTGACCGAGCAGATCAACCACAGCAGTGTCTTGGGGTTTTGGGTGTTGATGCGATCGGTGATGACGCGAAACCCCTGGTAGGCATCGACCAACTCAACGATGGTCATGGCCCCCATCAGAAAAAATAAAATGGCTGAAATTTCGCTCAGGTGCTCTTGAAGCTGGTGACCGATCACGTGGATGTCCGTGCCGCCTAGCGCGTACAACGTCCAGCAGAGCACGCCTGTGACCAGGGCTGTGGCCGTTTTGTTGACTTTGATGGGATGCTCCAGGGCAATGCCCAGGTAGCCGATCACAAAAATGAGGATGATAACCGTTTCCATAGTGCGTAAGCCGGAAAAATTGTGAAAACCCCGTGGAGGAAAAACAACGTGCGCGCAGACAGGCGCGCCTCCGGTGTGCGCGGCCTCGTTTTTGAAAACTTACGCGCTTACATTCAACGCGTTAGCCATTGATTAGAACCCCATTAAATCGATGACGCCAACCGGCTATTTGAGATGAAACAGTCCTTCGTTCAGCAACACCAGCGCTTGCTCCTTTTGCGGGGTGGGCACCAAAATGGAAATGTTGTTGTGGCTGCCCCCGTACGACACCATCCGGATTTTGAGCGGAGCCAGCGCCTTGAACACATCGGCCAATACGCCCGGTTTTTCGGACAGCATGTGGCCCACCACGCAGATGATCGATTGGTCTTTGTCTACTTCAATGGTGCCAAAGTTTTTCAGTTCGGCAACGATCGCTTCGAGGTTTTTGGTTTCGTCAATTGTTACCGACACGGCCACTTCGGAGGTGGAGATCATGTCAATCGGTGTCTTGTGGTTTTCAAACACTTCAAACACACGCCTCAAAAAGCCGTACGCCAGCAGCATGCGCGAGGATTTGATGTTGATGGCCATGATGCCGTCTTTGGCGGCCACCGCTTTGTAGCCTCCCTGCGTGCCCTTGTTGCTGATGATGGTGCCGGGCGCTTTCTCGTCCATCGTGTTTTTCAACCGCACGGGCACCCCGTATTTCTGGGCCGGCACAATGGTGGAGGGGTGTAGGATTTTGGCTCCGAAGTAGGCCAGCTCGGAGGCTTCATCAAAGGTGAGCTCGGCAATGGGCATCGTCTTTTTCACCACGCGAGGGTCGTTGTTGTGCATGCCGTCAATGTCTGTCCAGATCTGAATCTCTTCGGCACGTATGGCCGCCCCGATCAGGGAGGCGGTATAGTCGCTGCCGCCCCGCTTCAGGTTATCGATTTCGTTGCTGTGATTGCGGCAGATGTAGCCCTGGGTAACCAACACGTTCACGTCTTTCAGCGTTTCGAGCAACGGCTTCAAACGCTCGCCAATTTTGTCCAGCTCCGGCTCTTGGTTTTCGTCAATGGACATAAAATGCAGCGCGGGCAACAAACGGGCGTTTATTTTTCGCTCTTGCAAATGATGATAGAAAAGCTCGGTGGAGATCAGTTCGCCTTGGGCGAGCAGTTCGCGGTAGCTGCGGTCGTCAAAGCGGCCCGCGGCCAGCAAGCGGAGCAAGCTGAAGTACCGGCTCACGATTTCCTGGCCAATGGCCAGGTAGGCGGGCGATTGAAAGAGCTCGCCCACAAACTGCTGGTAATGTTTTTCCAGGTCGGCAATTTCCTGGTGCGCACCCGGGATGCGCCCCGCCAGCAGGTGATCGCCCATGCGCACCAGGGCGTTGGTTGTGCCGCTGAGCGCGGACAGCACCACCATCTTCCGGCCGGGCATGCCCAGCACGAGTTCTGCAATTTTTTTCATGCGCTCGGGCTTGCCTACCGAGGTGCCGCCAAACTTGACCACTAACATAGCGTATGGGTTGCTAAATGAGGCGGCAATATTATGCCCCGTCAGCGGCAATTACAAAAAAACATTCGGGCGTTGGGCCGCCCCGGTTGGCGGCCACGGGGTGGCTCTGGTCAAATCAACTGGTTGATGGCCGTTAATTGTTGGATGTGTTGCGCCAGGGTGGCTGCCTGGCCGTCCAACTCAACGGTCACCACAATCCGCCTGCGGCTGCCATACCGCTCGGCCGGTTCATGGGCTGTGCTGTCGGCCTCGGGTGCGTACAGCGAAAAGAAGTTGTAATTCAACACTTCGCCAATCTTCAACAACTGGTCGGTTTTGATCTCGGCCCGTTCAAAAATGGAGTACACGTTGCGCGAACTGGTATTGATGCGCCTGGCAAACTCGGAAAGTTTCATTCCCGATTGCTGATACACGCGCTCAATTTCTTTTCCGATGTGAACAGGCATGGCGCAATTTTAGAGGGAATTCTTCCAAAATCGCGGTAATTGCGTGAACAAAAAATACGGTTTATTTGCCTATTTCGTGCATCTATTCTATTTTCACGCACTTTTTTTTCGCATTACAGGCATTTTCGTTGGAACGAAAGCAGTTCAAATATCAGATCAATCATTTTTTGAGCATCCAGCCGGTGGATGTGTACCCGCACACCATTGCCCGCAAACTCCTTTTGCAGCATCACATTGCCCCCACCGATTTTAACAGAGACCGCTGGGCCGAAGTAGGAGACGCGCACGAGGCACCGCTGGCACGCCTGGAGGTTTACGCCAGCGTGTTGGGCACCACGGTAGCACTCTTGTGCGAACAAAAGGCCGCTGACACGCCCAATGCTACGGCTGCAGGCCGTTCGCCATATCCACTTCCAAAGAAGTAGTTTCATTGGCCGAAACCGTCACGGTTTTGCGGCCGAGGAAGGCAGCCGAAGTACCGCTGGCCGACAGTTGCACAAACACCAGTTCGTAAGCGCCCGGGGGCAGAAAGCCCAGCGCAAAGCCGCCTCGCTGCACGCGCCCGCTGGTGATGGCGTTGGGAAACAGTCCATCGGTGGTTTCAGCAACGGCATACTGGCCGGGTGTGTAGGCCAGCACCAATACTTTGCTTGCCTGGTTGTTGATCACCCGGCCGTTGATCAGGCCGGTGCGTGGGGTCTCCACCGCGCGCAGCACCGGGCGGAAGACATACTGCCCATCGACCTGCGTCAGCGATTTGCGCACGTCCACATCCAAGGTGTAGTCTGCACGGCCACCGGCCCCGATGGAAAAGGAAGTTTCCACCACCAATTCGGCCGGTATGCCATCCGGCAATGCCAGAGACTGTTGCGATCCGTCCGTCAACGACACCGAGGAGTGTGGGTTGATCACCAGCCCACCTTGAGCGGAAGAAAAGCGCAAGCCAATGCGCACCGGGCCATACGTGCCCGGCTCAATGATCTGGTTCACCAGTTCGTAGGCGCGCCCGCCCGTCATCTCCAGCAGGTTGATCACCACGGGCTGGCTAAAGATTTTGAGCGACTTCCAGGCCTCTCCCTTGCGCACTTCCACTTTGGTGATAACCAAGTTCACCCCTTCAATCTCGTCCGCATCGGCCGGGGCATCGGTGATGGCCAGCCGCAAAAAGCCCTTGTTGCCACCCTCTTCGCCACAGCCCATCAGTACCGCCAACAAAGCCACCAAGACTATACGCATCGTTTTCATATACCGTAGATGGAGCAAACCTAAGGCCCGTAACCACGAGGGTGGCACCCCGGCCGACCGCTGGCCGCGGGAGTCGATAAGATGACGCTGGCAGCCATGAAAAAAGCCCCTCCGCGCGGGACGAAGGGGCTTTGGCTATTGATTTTACAGGTTACTTCTTGTCGTTCACTTCCTCGTACTCCACGTCCGTGGCCTCGCCATTGCCTGCATTGGCATTGTTGGCGTTGGCCCCGTTGGCGCTTTCCGCCTGCGAGCCGCCCTGGTACATTTCTGTGGAGGCCGCCTGCCATGCAGTGTTCATGGCGGCCATGGCCGTGTCAATGCCCGCCAGGTCTTTGGCGGCATGGGCCGCTTTCAGTTTTTCCAGCGCGCTGTTGATGGCGCTCTTGTTGCCGTCCGAGAGTTTGTCGCCAAAGTCTTTCAACTGTTTCTCCGTTTGGAAAATCATCGAATCGGCTTGGTTGATTTTCTCGGCCGTTTCGCGGGCTTTCTTGTCCAACTCGGCATTCGCCTGTGCTTCTTGCTTCATCTTTTGGATTTCTGCATCCGTCAGGCCGCTGCTCGCTTCAATGCGTATCTTCTGCTCTTTGCCGGTGCCCTGGTCTTTGGCACTTACGTGCAGGATACCGTTGGCATCGATGTCAAAGGTCACCTCGATTTTGGGCGTGCCACGGGGTGCGGGTGGTATGCCGTCCAGGTGGAAACGACCGATGGTGCGGTTGTACTGCGCCATGTCACGTTCGCCTTGCAGCACGTGGATTTCCACCGAGGGTTGATTGTCGGAGGCCGTGGAGAAAATCTCCGACTTCTTGGACGGGATGGTCGTGTTGGCATCGATGAGTTTGGTGAACACACCGCCCATCGTTTCAATGCCCAGCGATAGCGGGGTTACATCCAGCAGCAACACATCCTTCACTTCGCCCGTCATCACACCGCCTTGGATGGCAGCCCCAACGGCTACTACTTCATCGGGGTTCACGCCTTTGGACGGCTTTTTGCCAAAAAATTTCTCTACTTCTTCCTGGATGCGCGGGATGCGCGTGGAGCCGCCCACCAAAATCACTTCGTCAATGTCCGACACGGATACGCCCGCATCTTTGATGGCCGTTTTGCACGGGTCCAGCGTTCTGCGGATCAGGTCATCGCTCAGTTGCTCAAACTTGGCGCGGCTCAGTTTCTTCACCAAGTGCTCGGGCACGCCATCGATGGAGGTGATGTACGGCAAATTGATTTCCGTTTCTTGCGAAGACGACAACTCGATCTTGGCTTTTTCCGATGCTTCCTTCAGGCGTTGCAACGCCATGGGGTCTTTGCGCAGGTCGATGTTCTTTTCGGCTTTGAACTCATCGGCCAGCCAGTTCATGATGCGCATGTCAAAGTCATCGCCACCCAGGTGTACATCTCCGTTGGTGGACTTCACTTCAAACACGCCATCGCCCAATTCCAAAATGGAGATGTCGAATGTACCACCGCCCAGGTCATAGACGGCAATTTTCATGTCCTTGTTTTTCTTGTCGAGGCCGTACGCCAGGGCGGCTGCGGTGGGCTCGTTGATGATGCGTTTCACGTCCAGGCCGGCAATTTGGCCTGCCTCTTTGGTAGCCTGGCGCTCGGCATCGTTGAAGTACGCAGGCACGGTAATCACCGCTTCGGTGATGGTGGTGCCCAGGTAGTCTTCGGCCGTGCTCTTCATCTTTTGAAGGATCATGGCGGAGATTTCCTGCGGAGTGTAGAGGCGGTCGCCAATGCGCACGCGCACGGTGTCGTTGTTGCCTTTCTCCACCTGGTAGCTCACCATTTTCATTTCGCCCGTCACATCTTGGTAGTTTTTACCCATGAAGCGTTTGATGGACGAGATGGTGTTTTTGGGGTTGGTGATGGCTTGGCGCTTGGCGGGGTCGCCCACTTTGCGTTCGCCCTTTCCGTTATCCAAAAAACCAACGATGCTGGGTGTGGTTCTGCGGCCCTCGCTGTTGGCGATAACCACGGGCTCGTTGCCCTCCATGACGGCCACGCAACTGTTGGTCGTTCCTAAGTCAATACCGATAATCTTTCCCATATCTTTAGCTGTTGTTGTTTTCGGGTTCTGAAACACCCGCCCAAGGTCAATGATTATGCCAGCGGGGTTTTACTGCCAAACTCTGCCAGAGTGGCAGGAGAGGAGGCGTGGCTCCAACGACTCAGCATGTCAAAAAATAAGTGGGGGGTGCTATCTTCTTCGGGTGATGATATCCATCAACGCGTGATTTACGTAGTAGATTTCGCGGCCGACTTTCAGCGGGGTAAGTATTTTTTTTACAGCCAATTGCTGCAGGTATTGCGAGGCCGCTTGGCGTTTGGCCAGTTTACGATCTTCCAATACTTTGATTTTGATGTACGGGAAACTGAAGATGAGTTCATTGAGTTCGTGCGCAGGCAGTTTCTGCGACAGGGTTTTGATCTGCGCGAGGGTTTCGGCTTTGAGGCGCAACATCTCTTCGATCATGGACAGCGTAAATTGGGCGGTCTCTTTGATGGCATCTAACATGAACAGTATCCATTGCTCCCAGCGGTCGGCCTCGGTCACTTCGCGCAGGCACCGGTAATAGTCGCTTTTGTGTTGGATGATGTACGCGCTGTGATAGAGCGCAGGGAGCGTGATGAGTTTTTCGTTGAGTAGGAAGAGCACGTTCAATATCCTTCCCGTGCGTCCGTTGCCATCGGCAAAGGGGTGAATGGCTTCGAATTGATAGTGCATCAACGCCATTCGCACGAGCGGATCCAGCCCGGAAGGTTCGTTGATGAATTTTTCCCAGGCAGCCATCTTATCGGGCACCTGCCGCCAATCGGGCGGAGTATAAATTATCTTTTCGGTGGTCGGATTGGCAAGTTGGGTGCCGGGTGTGTTGCGGTAGCCAGCCGTGGTTTGTTTGATGCGCTGCATAATGGCTACCGATGTTTTGCCCAGCAGCAGGCCGTTCTGTTTCATGGTTTCCCAGCCGTGGTAAAGGGCTTCGCGGTAGGCCAACACCTCTTTGGTTTGTGAGGGCACGGCATCCAAGGGTGAAATGACAGCCCGGTAGAGCGCATCCTGGGTAGTCACAATGTTTTCGATAGCCGAACTGTCGCGGCTTTCTTGCAGCACTACCGAGTTGATCAAAAGTTCGGGGTGGGGAAGCCGCTGGCATGCCCCCTTGAACTCGGCCAGGGAGCGGTTGGCGTCAATGGCGCTTTTCAGTACCGCCCGGGTTTCGATTTCGCGTTGCGGGGGCAGGTTTGGAAGCGAATTGAAGGCTTTTTCGGGGTTTTGCCAAGCCATAGGATTATGTTTATCAAATCGACAGATCGGCAAGATATGTTTATATTTTTAAAAAATATCGACACATGCCGGGAATCTGTCGATCCCGTACACCTTTTGTCTCTTGTGGCAATCCCTGCATACGCCCACAACCCCGACACCGGTCACGTCACGCGCCCGGTACACCTTTTGGCGGACGAATGAAGGAGCACATTGGGATCAACCACAGGCAAAATGAATGACTCCATCACCGTTCCTGAAACAAGGCACCCGACCATCGATCACATCTCAGCCGCCCGCCAATAGATTATACCGTATCTTGCCACGTATGATTTCCTTTTCGCACACTAAAATCGCCATTGACCTGGGCAACGAGAACACGCTGCTGGCCGATGAGCAGGGCATTGTCTCCTCGCAGCCTTCGTACATCGTGCTGGAAGAAGCCACCCACCGCGTGGCCGCCATTGGCACCGAGGCCTACCAGATCTTTGAAAAACAACACGAACGCCTGAAGCCGGTAAAGCCGCTGCGGGGAGGCGTGATAGCCGACTATGAATCGGCCCGGCTGATGATGCGCGAAATGGTGGCGCGCCACTGCCGCCCCCGGTGGTGGCAATCGTTTGACCACGTGATTTCCGGAGTGCCGTTTTCCACCACGGCTGTGGAGCGCAGGGCCCTGCGCGAGGCACTTGACCAATTCAATGCGCGCAAAACACACCTTTTTTTCGAACCGCTGGCGGCAGCCACCGGCATGGGGCTGACCATCCAATCGCCCGAAGGCAAAATGGTGGTTGACATTGGGGGCGGGATCACCGAAATGGTGGTGATTGCCCTGTCGGGTATCGCTGTTTTCCATTCCACGAAAGTGGCAGGCGATGCCTTTACCGAGGCCATCCGCGACTACGTGCGCAGGGAGCATCAGTTAGTCATTGGCTTCCGCACGGCCGAGTACGTAAAGGCCACGCTGGGGGCGGTGTGCACACCGGTGGGGGAGCCCGCCTCGTTGGCGGTGAAAGGAAAAGATGTGCGGGAAGGCATCCCCACCACGCGTACGATCACGGCCACGGAGATCGCCCGCGTGCTCGAAAAGCCGTTTCAAGCCATTGAGCAGGGCATCGTGCACACCTTGGAGGTATGCCCACCCGAGCTGGCGGCCGACCTCTATCAAAACGGCATCCACATTACCGGAGGCGGTGCGCTGTTGCGAGGCATCCAAAAGCGCCTCGAAGTCGTGTTGGGGTTGCCCATCCACCTCGACCCTCAGCCGCTGCTGTCGGTGAGCCACGGCATACGCCAGGCCCTGCGCGAGCCCGCGCGCTTCAAAGGTGTGTTGATTGACTGATGGGCCCGTGCGGGCCGCTCTTAAATAATGGCTACTTTTGCGGCCGTTTATGAGTTTAGAACAGGAAATCAGCAGGCGCAGAACGTTTGGCATCATCAGCCACCCCGATGCCGGCAAAACCACCCTCACCGAAAAACTGTTGCTCTTTGGCGGGGCCATTCAAAAGGCCGGAGCGGTGAAGTCGTCCAAAATAAAAGACCATGCCCGCAGTGACTGGATGGAGATTGAAAAGCAGCGCGGCATTTCGGTGGCCACGTCTGTGATGGGCTTCAACTACCAAGACATCAAGATCAATCTATTGGATACGCCCGGTCACCAGGACTTTGCCGAAGACACGTACCGGACGCTTACCGCGGTGGACAGCGTGATCATGGTGATTGACTGCGTCAAAGGCGTAGAGACGCAGACCGAAAAGCTGATGGAGGTGTGCCGCATGCGCAGCACGCCCGTGTTGTGTTTTATCAACAAGCTGGACCGCGAAGGGCGCGACCCGTTTGACTTGCTGGACGAGATTGAAGAGAAACTCAACATCAAGGTGCGGCCGCTGAGCTGGCCCATCAACATGGGCAAGGGCTTCAAAGGCGTGTACAGCTTGTACGAGAAGAGCCTGCATTTATTCACACCCAGCAAAACCACCGTGGAAGACGGGGTGGCCATTGCCGACATCCACGATCCGCAACTGGATGCGCTGGTGGGCGAGAACAACGCCAACCAACTGCGGGCCGATGTGGAGTTGATCGAGGGCGTGTATCCCGACTTTGACGTGAACGAGTACCTGAACGGGCGCGTGGCCCCCGTGTTTTTTGGCAGTGCCGTCAACAACTTTGGTGTAAAAGAACTGCTCGATACGTTTATCCGCATTGCGCCCCCGCCCATCGCGCGTGAGACCACGCTGCGCATTGTGGAGCCCAACGAAGCCAAGTTCACGGGCTTTGTCTTTAAGATACACGCCAACATGGACCCCAAGCACCGCAACCGCATTGCGTTTGTGCGCATCTGTTCGGGTAAGTTTGCGCGCGGCAGCAACTACTACCACGTACGCCACGAAAAAAGCCTTCGCTTTTCAAACGCCACGGCCTTCATGGCGCAAGACCGCGAAACGGTGGAGGAAGCCTGGCCGGGCGACATCGTGGGCATTTACGATACGGGCAACCTGAAAATTGGCGACACGCTCACCGAAGGCGAGAAAGCCGTGTACACGGGCATCCCCAGCTTTTCGCCCGAAATTTTCAAAGAGGTGCTCAACAAAGACGCCATGAAGACCAAACAACTGGAAAAAGGTCTTCAGCAATTGATGGAAGAAGGCGTGGCCCAGTTGTTCACCTATGAGTTGGGAAAGAAAAAAGTAGTAGGGGTGGTGGGCAACTTACAGTTTGAGGTGATCCAGTTCCGGTTGAAAAACGAATACAACGCCACCGTGGAGTTTGTGCCGCAAAACATCTACAAGGCCTGTTGGATCAGCAGCCCGGACGAAAAGAAGCTACAGGAGTTTATCGACTCCAAGCAGCGGCACATTGCCCGCGATAAAGACGGCAAGCTGGTGTTTATGGCCGAGTCGCGCGCGTGGTTGCAAATGGTGCAGGACAACTTCCCGGATATCCAGTTCCATTTTACGTCTGAGTTTTGAGGGCCAACGCACTGCGTACCCCGGCAACAGATCAATTATTCTTTTTTTCGATAGCGCCCGGTTTTGGCAAACGGATGTGTACCATCGGAGGGGAAGCCCATCCTGTACAACGGAGGGGCGCCCCATCGACAGAAAGCTTACCGGAGAAACAATCCTTCAAAAGAGAACGTGAGGCCCGGCAGTAATTGTGAGACTACCGTTCCCTCTTCGGCCAGGTAGAGAATGGGCGTGTCTTCCATGCTGAAGTCATAGATTTCCAGCGTTTTGTTGCCCGGGTCGATGATCCAGTATTCTTTGACGCCAAACTTTTGATACAGTTTTCGTTTTTGATTGCGGTCTTTAAAGCTGTTGGAGGGCGAGATGATTTCCACCGCCAGGTCGGGAGCGGCATTCAGGCCCCGCTCCGAGATGATACCCAGGTTGTCCTTGGCTACGTACAACAGATCGGGCTGTAAAACATTTTTTTTGTCCAGGAACACATCCACAGGCGAAAACATGGCCAGGCCACCGTGTTTCCGGGCGTATGCTCTTAACAAGTCGTATAAATTACCGGATATGATTTGATGAGTAAAACTGGGGGCTGGGCTCATAAACAATTCACCATTTATCAATTCACACGGCAGGTTGGATTCTTCCAATTGCAAAAAGTCATCCACCGTCCACTCTTTGCTTCTGTCAATAGTTGCTGTAACCATACGTTAAAATTACAAAAAAATGCCAAGTTTGGCGGATGATCCCCGTGCTGTATGAAGACAACCACCTGCTCATCGTAAACAAGCCGGCCGGCTGGCTGGTGCAGGGCGATGCCACGGGTGATCAGCCGTTGGTGGAGTGGGGTAAGGAGTACATCAAAGAGAAGTACCACAAGCCGGGGGCGGTTTTTTTGGGTGTGGTGCACCGGCTGGATCGCCCTGTGAGCGGGGTGGTGGCACTGGCGCGCACCTCCAAGGCGCTGGAGCGCATGAATGCGTTGTTTCAAAAACGCGAAACCGAAAAAACGTATTGGGCGGTAGTGACCAAGATGCCGCGGCAGCCCCAGGGCACGCTGGTGCATTGGCTGCGCAAAGACGAAACCAAAAACAAAACCACGGCCTACGCCACCGAGCATCCCGAGGGGCAGCGCTCCGAACTGTCATACCGCTGGTTGCGCAGCGAGCAGTCGCGCCACCTGTTGGAGGTAAAGCCGGTTACGGGGCGGCCCCATCAGATACGCGTGCAGTTGGCCAGCTTGGGTTGTCCCATCGTGGGCGATTTGAAATACGGTGCCCCCGAGCCGTTGCCCGATGCCAGCATTGCCTTGCACGCGCGGCAACTTTCGTTTGAACATCCCGTAAAGAAGGAGTGGCTTTCGGTGGAGGCCCCGCTTCCTCAAAATGAGGGATGGAAATTCTTTTCCTGATAGCGGAATACATATCTTCACCGCCCAATATTAAACGTGTGCTATGTCGTGGTTGGAAAAATTGAAGACGCGCTGGAAGGTGGGCAGCGTGGGGCAGGTGGTGCTGATCCTGCTGGTGTTTGCGTGCACCGGGTTCACGGTGCTGTTTCTCAAAAAGCCGTTGTTCCGCTTCGCCTTTGGGGCGGGCGAGATGCCCACCTGGGCCTCGGTCGTTTATTATATTGTTATCCTTCCGGTGTACAATGTTTTTTTGCTCATCTACGGCTTTCTATTCGGCCAGTTTCAGTTCTTTTGGGCGTTTGAGAAGCGCTTTTTCCAGCGGATTCTTTCTATCTTTCGTGCGCACAAATAACCGTTTACATACTATGAAGAAAATCGTTTGCTTGTCGGTGGTCGCTGCGGTGGTCGCTTCCTGTTCTGCGCCCCAATACACGGCCCATTTTCACAATGCGCGCCCCGAGGCCGTGGTCGCGGTGGAGCCCGCCAACCTACAGGTGCAGCCGGAACAAGTGATCGCCAGCCTGTCGGAGGCGCCCGTGGTGGTGGCTCCGGCCCCTGCGGCTGAGGTGCGCAAGACCTATGCGCAGATGAACAAGAGCGAGCGGCATGCGTTGCGCCAGCACCTCAAAGCCGAAGTGAAAGACTACGTGAAGGCAAAAAAGGAATATGCCAAGTCGGCCCAGGCAGCCAAGGCCATGGATCATGACCTGAAGCTGGCCGCCATTTTTGGAGCCGTGGGGCTGGTGGGCCTGCTCATCGGGGGCGATGTGTTTTGGCTCATCGGAGGCATTGCCATGATCATTGGCGTGGTGTTTTTCGTGAAGTGGCTGGTGCGGCAATAGGCGCTCCACCCGGTTAAAAAAAATAGGCGGTCGGTTCGTGCCCGTGGCGGGTACGAACCGACCGCTTTCTTTTTTGCCCGTGCCACCTGTGCGCTGCCGTGGCCCGCGGGCCACGGCCAGGCGGAAGTACCGGGAGCGGTGTTGGCTAGGGTTGTGTCTGGCGGCCGCCCAGCATGACCAGGTCGTTCACGTTCACCTCGGTTACGTAGCGC
>JALONI010000111.1 GCA_025455015.1 Cyclobacteriaceae bacterium
GCCGAGCGCATGGAGGACAGCAAGCGCATTTCGCCACACGTCACCTCATTCGTAGAAGCCGACATGACCAACATTGTGTTTTGGCGAAACCGGATGAAAGACGAATTCCAAAAGCGCACCGGTGAGGCGTTGACGTTTACACCGTTTTTTGTGGAAGCGGTGGTCAAAGCCATCCAAGACTTCCCGCTGATAAACGTACAGGTAGAAGACGATCGGATCATCAAAAAACGCGAAATCAACATTGGCATGGCCGTGGCGCTGCCATCCGGCAATCTCATTGTGCCCGTGATCAAAAATGCCGATCAGTACAACCTGGCCGGGTTGAGCAAAATCGTAAACGATTTGGCCAAGCGCGCGCGGGAAAACAAACTAAAACCGGATGAGTTGGCCGGGGGCACCTTTACGATCTCCAATGTAGGCACGTTTGGCAATGTGATGGGCACGCCCATTATCATGCAGCCGCAGGTGGCCATTTTGGCTATTGGCGCCATCCAGAAAAAGCCGGCCGTGATCGAGACACCGTATGGCGATGCCATTGCCATCCGACACAAGATGTTTTTGTCTCACTCGTACGACCACCGGGTGGTGGACGGTGCCTTGGGCGGCAGCGTAGTACGCAGGGTGGCCGACTATCTGGAGAAGTTTGACATGGACACCAAAATCTAAGAACTTCCCTGGCGAACGCCCCTCCCCCGAAGGGCGTTCGCCAGGTTATTCCAATGGCTGACCCAATCCGTTTTTCGTCAGCGCGCCACCTGTCACTTCCACCTTTACCAGCGCGGCTTTCTTTTTGCCGAACAGCGTGGCCCCCAGTGCCAACGTATAATGCCCCGGAGCGGTGTGTTTTGCCACGACAATGGTTGCCTGGCTGGCGCTCTCAAGGCCAGCGGCCGGATCAAAAGCAACGGTAATGCCTTGCGGCAAGCCGGAAGTGACCCCAAACTCGGCTTTGGCCTTGCTAAACGACTTTGATTTGTTCAGGGTAACCGTTAGCGTTTGCGATTCGCCCGCCCGGACAACGAGCGTTTCGGTGGAGAGCGAAACAGTAAATTCTTTGGCTGGAACGTCTTGCGCAACGGAAACGCCCGACAGGCCGGCCGCAAACAGAAAAAGAAAGGCGAGTAATTTCATACGCGTTGGATTTTGTTTCTTATTCAAGACGTAAACGCGGAACTGTGCGGCATACGAAGAAAGGTCTTTGCCGCCAACCGCGTCTCGTTTGGGGTCAACGCAGCGGGCGGTGGGGCCAATGGAAAGGTATTGGGGCCAACGGTGTGCGGAAGCCGCGCCCGGTCAGGCAATCTCCATCATGCTTCGAAGCTGCTGGATGCGCTCCATGATCTCTTTTCCTTTGGGGCGCGACACGGGGATCATCACGTCCAGATCGGCAATGGAAAGCTTGTAGCCATTCGTATTGCCCACCACGTTGGTAATGGCGTTGATGTTCACCATATATGAGCGGTGGCAGCGGATGGTGAATGCGTTGTTGAGTTGGCTCTCGATGCTTTTTAGATTTACGCGCAGCAGCTTGCGCTGAACCCCCGTCCCGTTTTTCCAGACCACCGTTGAGTAGTTGTCATCTGCCTCTACATACAGCAGATCGGGCAGGTAAAACCGAAAGGTTTCGGTGGTTTCGGTGTGCAAGGTGATGAGCTGCTTCTCAGCCAGCGATACCTCCGCGGGCTGTTCTTTTTGCGCTTTGAGCGAATGGATTTTCTCCAACTCCCGTTTGGCCGCCAGCGCATCGCTGAGGTTTTCGCGCAATTGATAGTTGCGCAGCAATAGCGACACCAACGCAATCGTGATCACACCCGTGGTGGCCACGTTCACAAACGCGCGGGCCACGTTGGCAGCGGGCGTCAATTCAGGATGCACAAACGCAATATTGATCCATGAACTCACCAGGGCAATGGACAACACGTGCCAGCCCGTGAGCACGATGTACTTGCCAACGGTCCAGGAGGTGAAATCGAAAAGGGTCGGCAGCAGCCGCGGCAGCAACACGATGTTGGCACCCAGCGTGGCGATGGTGACACAGCCAAAGAGCACCTCGTTTCTCTCGTCTTTGTAGACCCTCAGGAAAAACATGACGAAGAGCCCAATGCCCACCGTGAGCACCATGTTTTTGCGTTCGTCATTAAAGTAGAACGGATAGGGCGAATACCACCAGCGCAAAAGACGCGAAAAAACAGAAAAACTCCCGGGCATGAACAACGCTTATCTGTCGCTAAACGGAAAATGCCGTCCCAAAGATCACGATGGGCCTACTGCTTGGGGTAAAAGGACAATATTTTGGGGTGAGCTGATTCACTAACGTATCTCCAAATAGCCATTGCGCGGCTTCGACCCATCGCCCAGGCTGATCAGATAATAGTACGTGCCGGCCGGCACTTTCCCCGCCTTGCCTATGCCCCGGAAGACTACATCGGCATTGTTGTACCCCCGCGCCTCGTAGATACGATCGCCCCAGCGGTTAAAGATGGTGACTTTGTTGGCGGGATAATATTCGATGTTTTGGATGCGGAAGTAGGCGTTCAGGTCGTCCAGGTTGTTGGGTGAGATGCCATTAAATACCTCAACGGTCCGGTCATCGGTGATGGCGGCCACGGCATAGAATGCCAGGGCGGGGGCCGTTTGACTGGTCACCGAGCCCGCGACAAAACTGCCGGTGCTGGCCGATTGGCCCAACGAAGCAAAAGGCTCTGCCACCGCGTTGCTGCCCGCCACCACCGCCCGTGCCAAATCGGCAAGCTCGAGGTTGTCATCGCGCAACGGCAAGGTAATGGTAGCTGAAGCCAGCGAGCCGGTTTGCGCCAACTCAAAATAGCGTTGGTTGGAAAGGCGCGGTATCTCAAACGTGCCGCTCAGGGTTTGTCCATTGGCAAGATCGCGCAGGGTGATGGCGCCTATGGCAGCCGCATCCGTCACGTTGTTGATGACCACCGGCAGGTAGAGCGTGCCGTCTCCAATGGGATAAAGCCATTGCCCCGCGCCCTTATGCGAAACCGTGCCTATGATGTGTGATGCATCCGACCCACCGGTAATGATCACCCCCGGGTTGAAGATAAGCTTGGCATCGTTTTCTGAGCGAAGGATGCTGCTTTGCAACGCCAGCTCCGACTCGATGGTGATGTTGGCCGAAAATATCTTCTCGCCCGCCCCGCTGATGATAAGCCGTTGAAACGACTGATCGTTATGGTTGATGACCTGCGGTTGGTCGCTGTTAAAGTTGATTTGTCCGTTGCCGGGGTTGTAAGTGCCCAGGTTTTGCCACGCCCCGGAGATGATCAACTGCCCATTGTTGGTGAGCGTGCCTTCGTTGGTCAGGTTTTCTTGCACGGCTACGATGGTGTTGGCCGATACCGTTACCGTGGCACCTTTGTTGAAGACGCTTTGGGCGTGTGCCGGGATGACCAACAAGCAAAATGCCCCTAAAAGGATGATCACGAGCTCTTTCATCAGTATCGGGCCTTATTGATTGTCAACCACGTATCACCGGTTGAAAAAACGGTAACGGAATATATTACGTTAGCCTCTGCCACCATAACAAAAGGGGTCGTGGTGGCACCGTCAATCAAATCGCCTGCCACCAGGCGCAGTCCATCGCTACCGCTGGTGCCTGTGGAGCGAACGATGATGATTCGACCGGGAAAGGCAGCTGCTTTAGGTAAAATCACATTGCCCGGCTTACTGGTAGTGCATCGGCCATAAATGAGGTAATCTTCGTCTTTGACATCATAATCTTCCACACCTGTGGGGAAGCGCGTAGGCCGAACAGACTGGGAGCCATGAACGGTAAAGTTGGCGGTGGGTGCTGATGTGCCAATGGCCATGCCTCCAAAGCCAACGGCCACCTGACCGGTGGCATCGTTGCCGGCCGTCAACACATCCCTCAGCGGAGGAGTTGTGCCACCGGCAGCCGGTACAGTGCCGGCATTGGTAACACGGCCCTGGGCATCAACGGTGATGACGGGAATATTCGTGGAATTACCGTACGTGGCTGCAGCCACACCCGTGTTGGTCAGTTTCGTGCTGGTGATGGTGCTGTTGGCGATGTCAATTCCTACAATGGTACCGTCTGTGATTTTCGCAGACGTCACAACCCCCGTATTGATGGTCAAGCCTGTTCCAAAGGTGCCGCTTACCTCGCCCCCGGTGGGTGCTTCGCTATCCAGTACCACCGCGGCATTAAGGCGCGCGGTGTTGATGGTTCCTGCCGTGGCGATGTTTACCGCGGCAATTACTCGAGCACCGGTTGCGGCACTGTTCGCCAACGTGGGATTGGGGTAACTGCCGGTAAGATCACCCCCAGCCGCCCCAGTCGGAGGAACTCCCGTGATTGTTTGAGGGGTAACGGACGTAATCCTGCCCTGCGCGTCAACGGTAATTTGCGGTACCTCACTTGCAGTCCCGTAACTACCCGCAGCCACTCCTGTATTCGCCAAGGCAATGGTGCCACTGGATGTGATTGTTCCTCCTGTCAGACCAGTGCCCGCAGTGATGCTGGTTACCGAGCCTGGAAGAGATGCCCATTGTGCAATCCCACCGGACGTTACCAACACTTGGTTGGGAGTGCCTATCGTGAGCTTTGCTACCGATAGGCCATTGGCGACTTTGGCATTTGTGATGGAGCCGTCCACCACCTTGGCGGTGGTCACCGCGCCATCGGCCAAATCGGCCGTAGCCACGCCTCCGTCCAAAATTTTCGCGCTATTGATGGCCCCCGCGGCAACCGTTGGGTTGGGATAGGTGCCAGTCAGGTCACCTCCGGCACCACCACCGGGTGACACGCCCGTAATCGGGACGTTCGCTGCGGCTGTGAGGCGGCCTTGCGCATCGACCGTAAATGTGGCCACGTTGGTGGCCGACCCATAGGCACCCGCAGCAACTGCGGTATTGGCCAATTTTGTGGATGTAATCGCTGCATTGGCCACATCGGCAGTGGCGATGGTGCCATCGGCAATTTTTCCCGTGGTCACCGAGCCATCGGCTAAATCAGCCGTAGCTACGCCACCATCAAGAATTTTAGCACTGTTGATTGCACCCGTGGCAACGGTCGGATTTGGATAGTTGCCCGTCAGGTCGCCTCCGGCCGCGCCTAGGGCCGAGATGGTAAACGTATTCGGTGCCCCGGCCAAACGCGTCAGCGAGATCACTCCCGTGGTCGGATTGTAGTTCAGTACCTGATCGTCTGTGTTGGTTCCGGTGAAGGCGGAGAGATTAATTGGCGTGGCATTGGGATTATCGGTGATCGTAAGGGTACTTCCAGAGAGCGACAAATCCTGCGTGGCGCTGCGCCATTGGTTTGACTGCCAAAAGTACAGCCGTTGTTGGTCGGTGTCGTACACCATCAATCCGTTCTCGCTGGGCCCAAGGGTGCTGGTAAAAGCGGCTGCCGTACGCTGCCCGGTGGTCATGCGCGGCACCAACAACCCTTGGTTGTTGCCAGGCGACACCAAATCCAGCACGGCTTTGTTATTGGGCGTGGCGGTACCGATGCCCACCGAATTCTGCGCGTACGTTCCGATCGAAAAAGGGCCAAAGACAAAAAGAAACGGTAGTATCTTTTTCATGGGGTAGTTGGGGGTGAATAAACCGAGACGAAATTAATGATAAAATGTGTGCCATGGTGACCCTTTTGAGTATCCGTGAGCCGCCAATATGCCGTATACTTGCAAAAATCCCTGTTTTAGGGGAGCAATGCGCAAAAAAGAAATGCCCGATCACATGCAATTCGGTACAAAAGCCATTCACGCAGGGGTGGAACCCGACCCGACCACCGGTTCCATCATGACGCCCATCTACCAAACCAGCACCTACGTGCAGGAGGGCCCCGGTCAACACAAAGGATATGCCTATGCCCGGGGCGCCAACCCCACCCGCAACAGCTTGCAAAAAAGCATCGCGGCTTTGGAAAATGGCCGGTTTGGGCTGTGCTTTTCCTCGGGCATGGGTGCCACCGATGCCGTGATCCGATTGCTCAACCCGGGCGATGAGGTGATCACCAGCAACGACTTGTACGGTGGCTCGTACCGGCTGTTCAAGCGCGTGTACGAGCGTTTTGGTATCGTGTTCCACTTTGTGGACTTGAGCAACGTACAGGAAGCAGAAAAATACATCACGCCCAACACAAAGTTGCTGTGGCTCGAAACACCGTCCAATCCGCTCATGCGCATCATCGACATCGCTGCGTGTGTGGCACTGGCCAAACAACATCACCTGCGCGTGGCCGTAGACAATACGTTTGCTTCGCCTTACTTGCAAAATCCGCTGGACTTGGGTGCCGACATCGTGATGCACTCGGTAACCAAATACCTGGGCGGCCACAGCGATGTGATCATGGGCGCCTTGGTGGTGAATGACGAAAAATTGTACACCGATTTGGCGTTTATTGCCAACGCGTGCGGTGCCGTGCCTGGCCCCCAGGATTCTTTTCTGGTCCTTCGCGGTATCAAAACACTTCACTTGCGCATGGAGCGTCACTGCCAAAACGGTCGTGTGGTGGCACACTTTCTGCGGTCGCACCCCAAGGTAGCGCAGGTGTACTGGCCCGGGTTTGAAGACCATCCCAACCATGCCATTGCCAAAAAGCAAATGCGCGATTTTGGGGGCATGTTGTCCTTCACACTGAAAGACGACAGTCAGGAAAATGCCGCGCGGGTGATGAAGAGCGTACAGCTCTTTTCGTTGGCCGAATCGCTGGGCGGTGTAGAGTCATTGATCAACCACCCCGCCTCGATGACACACGCCAGTATTCCCAAGGAAGAGCGAATCAAAAACGGGCTCTCTGATTCGCTGATTCGTTTGAGCGTAGGCGTGGAGGACGCGAGCGACTTGGTTGATGACCTAGGTCAGGCGATGGGTTAATCGGCACCGGGGCCTACGTTGTCGCGATCAATTTTTTTGCCTTCGGCAATGGCTTGGCTGATTTTGTGCACCACGTCATCCAACGCCTGTGCGGAACCCTTCAGGTGTTCCAGCAGTTCTTTTTCGCTGTCCTCTATTTTTGCCCGTTCGATCAGGCTGATGAGGCCCATGAGCCGGCTGAGCGGGCCGCGCAACAAATGCGAATTGATAAAGGCGTACTCGGCCAGTTGCCTGTTTTGGTTTTCGAGTTCTGCGGTGCGCTCGCGCACGCGTTGTTCCAAATGTTGGTTGATTTTTTCGATCTCCCGGCTGTTTTGGCGAAGTCGATTTTCATACTCCCTGCGCTGGCTGGCGCGATAGGCCAGCGAAATAATGTCCGATAGCGACTGGGCAAATAAAATATCTTCGGGCGACCAGTGCCGTTGGGTGTCCACGCTTTCGCAGCACAATACCCCCGCCAGTTTTCCGTCAATAAAATAAGGCGTGTCCATCATCGACAGGATGTGGCGCGGGCGCAGGTAGTCTTCCCGAAACTCAAACGTTTGGGGGTTTTCTTCCGCGTTGTCGGCCGGGA
>JALONI010000112.1 GCA_025455015.1 Cyclobacteriaceae bacterium
CGGCCGGCAGAAGTAAATCGGGGGCCGCTTGGTTGGGCTTTGTATGGGGCAATTTTTTCTCCGGCACGTACACCCAGATGGTGTCATTTTTCTCTTCCACCGGATACTGAAAAACCCGGATTTTGGACGGGTCGAAGGCGGCATCGGGCGGCATGGCGGGTATGCCGGTGCATACACCTTGGGTGTTGAACATCCAACCGTGGTAGCAGCATTGGATCGTGCCCTCCTTGAACCATCCGGCCGAGAGCGGCACGCCCCGGTGCGGGCAATTGTCGCGCAGCGCGAATACCTTTCCGGAGGCATCACGGCCAAACACGATCTTCTCCCCCACTATTTCACGCCCCACCAACTTGCCCTTCTTCAGCTTGGAGCTGTGAAAAGCGAAGTACCACAGGTTCTTCAAAAAAAGTGCCTGATCTGCCATGATGCAAAGAAACGAATTTAATGGCTACGGGCCTTCTTTTTGGCGGATCGTTTATACGGCAACACAGGCTCTGCTGCCAGCGTCTGCTCGTGCGCAGACGCATGCCCGGGCTTGATCAGCAAAGCAACGGGCAGCGACAGTCGGACAGAGAGCACACGGATCATGTGAAGCGAGAGGCCGCGCTGGCGATTCAATACTTTGGAGGCAGTACCCTTATCGCCAAAGGCGTCCAAAAGATCGGATGCCGTCAGGCCCAGTTGTTCCATTCGGGTCTCAATGGCATCAATCGGATCCAGATCACTCGCTACCCACACGCGATCTTCGTATTCTTGTAACAGGTGAATCAAGAGACGGAGCTCCCGGCCTTCAGGACTGGCAGGGGACGGAACATTTTTTGTCAGTTCTTCCACGCGACCCATCGCCTCCTGATACATCCGTTTATTTTCAAGTAATGACGCCTTCATATGTTGATATCGGCTTTTCGTACATCTATTCTGTTGTATTGAGCAGGGGTTCCAATCCACTTGATCTGCATCATTTTGTACAGGAACACGACCCGAACGACTAACCGATACCGGTTTCCTTTGATATCAAAAACCACGCGGTCATCTCCCACGGGAAATGCATCGGGAAAATCGTTGGCGAGTTCATGAAAATTTCTCCAGGATGCCCTGCGGCAAACGAGATACCACACTTTTAATGGTACTTCAGCATCGGCATGACGCATCCAAAATTTCTCAAGCGTTTTGTACGCCAGCACGTTCACTGCGCAAAGATAAATAAAGTTGGCAAAATGCCAACCCTGTTTTAAACATCCAGCCGAAGCCGTACAAACACAGGCTCGCGCAGCCGTTTATCATCCGTCATTTTTGCGTACTCAATATCGGCCATCAGTGTGGGCTCAATCCATGTGGTGATTTTCTCGTCCATCACTTTTTGTGCAACAGGCTTGGATATCACCGCACGCTTTTTCATCTCCGCCAGGATGATTTTCATCATCGACTCATCAAAACCGGTACCCACCTTGCCGCGGTACTCCCAGCCGTTACCCACGCGCTCGGCCAGGTGGAGCCCGCCAAACAGCTTGCTGCGCTCTCCCTGTCCGTGAGAATACCCAATGATGGCACACTCCAGCGTGTTGCGGACTTTCACCTTAATCCAACTGTCCGTTCGCTTGCCGGGCTGGTATAGGCTATCCAGCCGTTTGGCCATGATGCCTTCCAGCGCGTGTGCCTGTGCCGCCTTCCACAGCGCTTCGCCATCCGCCAGCATTTCGCTGATGCGGTAAGGCGTGTGGGGTTTGATGGCATCTTTCAGCCAAACCCTTCGCTTTTCTAACGGTTCCTGGATCAATGCGCGGCCGTCCAGGTGAAGTATGTCAAACAAATAACAATGCACCGGAAATTGGCTCGCCCGCTTTTCTGTGGCCGTGCCGCTGGCCGCCAACGTGCGCTTCAGTACATGGCTGAACACCGGCTTGCCCGCGGCATCCAGGCAAACGATCTCGCCATCAAACAAGCCGCTGGTAGCCCGAAAGTGTTCGGCTTTTGTCAGCTCGGGAAAGGCGTGGGTAACGTCTACGTTATTGCGCGTACGCAGCCGCACCTGCCCTTCGTGTAGCGATAGCATCACGCGGATGCCGTCCCACTTCACCTCAAACCGCCAGGCATCTCCGGTGGGCACTTTCCGGTCGGCACCGGCCAGCATGGGGGCAATGGGATCTTGCAGATAGTTCACCTGCGGCTGATCTACACGCTCCACCATCCACTCTTTTTCCTTTTGTAATTGGTAGATGCGGTATTCGGCCGTCAGGGCCTTGCTGTTCAGCCGAAAATAGAAACCGTCTTTTTTTTGTTTGGTGATGGTGTAATGGCCCAAGGCGTAAATCCACATTTCACCCGCACCATATTGCCCTTTGGGTATGACGCCATCAAAGGTCAGGTACTCAATGGGGTGATCTTCCGTTTGCACCGCCAACCGCTTGATGCCCGGCAGCGGGGGAAGTCCCTTGGGTACCGCCCATGACTTCAGCACGCCATCTTGTTCCAGCCGCAGGTCATAATGCAAGTGCGAGGCATGATGGCGGTGTACCACAAACCGGTTTCCGGGCATGACGGCCTGATGGCCTGACGGCTCGGGTGTTTTGGAGAAATCGCGTTTGCGCGCATAGGCCGTGAGCTGCGCGGCCGTCTTCGTTTTGGCCGCGTTCAGCTTGGGGGCCGGGGCCGGTGGCGTGCCTACCGGCCGATGGGTATGCAGCTCTGCCGCGTAGGCATCGATGGCCTCCCACGCATCGCCCTCGTTTGTGAGTTTTGCCAAGGCGGCACTCATGGTAAACTGCGCGGGGTCGGTTACACGCGTCAACGCCTCCCACGAAAGTGGCATCGAAACCGGTGCGCCTGCCCGCCCACGCAAGCTGTAGGGCGACACGATGCTTTGGCCCGATCGCATCCGATAAATGTCGATGAGCACGCGGCCTTTGCGCGCCTCCTTCTTGAGGTGAAGGGTAGTCGTGGTGCCATTCGTCTCCACAAATGGCTGGGCTATTTTTTGCGCGGCCTCGAAAACATCCGCAAATGAATACCGCGGCAGCAGCGGGCAGCAAATGTGCAAGCCCTTGCCACCGGTGGTTTTCACAAAAGGGGTGTAGCCAAACTGCTCGATGTGCTTTTTCAACAACACCACCAACGGCACCAAGTGGGCAAACGCAAATCCCTCCGGGGGATCCAAGTCAAACACCATGTAATCAGGACAATCCAGCTGTGGCCTGCGCGCATGCAGTTGGTGAAACTCCAACGCAGCCAGGTTGGCCATCCACACAATCGAGGCCGGTTCGGTCGCAATGATGTAGTCTTTTTTCTCCCGGCCCAGGGTTTCAAACTCCAGCCAGGGTGGCGCCCAATCGGGTTTATTTTTTTGATAAAACTGTTCTCCGTGGATACCCTCCGGAAAGCGGATGAGCGTGAGCGCCCGCCCCTTGATGTGCGTTAGCAACGTGGGCGCCACGGCCAGGTAGTACTCAATAACCTGTGCTTTCACGATGTTGTCATCGGGAAACAAGACCTTGTCCAGGTTGGAAAGCTCCAACTTGCGTTTGTCAAGCTGCACCCAGGTGGATTTTTTAGCCATCTGCGCGTGTGATGGTGCGGAAGATAAGCCCACTCACTACCAACGCCCAGAGCCCGGCAGCGATAAAGCTGACTACTTGATTGCTGAAATCGGTTTTCAACGGCAGGGCCCACAGCCGCGCGTGAAAAATGGTGAGTGTGATCAGGCTCACCACCAGCCAATAGGTCATGGGGCGGGGTGTGGGGTGCCCGTGCATGGGCAGGCGAAAAAAGTAGCACACAAGAATGGCCATGCCCACCACGCTGCTGATGTACTGAAGCGCATAAAACAGCGGGTAGTTGACGTTGCCCAACGGCACAGACACTGCGCTGTAGTACGCGCGGAATTCATTCACAAAGTAGCCGTTGTTGTGCGTAAAGGAATCCCAAAGCAGATGCGACACCGATCCCAGCAACAGGCAGCGCAACACTGCCAGATAGCGCTGCCGGAGGTACGGCAAAAAGTCAAAGTGGCGAAGGGGCAGCAAACGGCCCTGCACCCAGCCGGGCAAATGATCAATCAGCGGTCTTTTGGCCACCTGATGAAACGCCAATAGCAACAGCATACCCATGGGCAGATTGAAGTAGAGCAAGCCCGCCAGCGTGTGTCCATGCATACCTTTCACTTGCATGCGCAAAAAATATTCGAAGTCGGGGGTGATGCTGCCCACCACCAGCGCAGAAGGCAGCGCGGTGCGCCACCGAAGCAGTGGCAACATCAAAGCCGGATGAGCCGCGGTAAAGGGCATCAGTCGTGCGAAGGGTTTGGTTTATTTGGCAGAAAAATCAATCCGATCACAAAACAAACGGCCGCCACGGCAATGGGATACCACAGGCCGGCCAGCGGATCGGTGGTGCGCGTGGCCAGGTACGTGGCGATGAGCGGTGTGAGGCCGCCAAACACCCCGTTGCCCAGGTGATACGGCAAGGACATGGAGGTATAGCGTATGCGCGTAGGAAACAACTCCACCAAAAACGCTGCGATGGGGCCATACACCAAGGTCACCAACACCACTTGCACAAAAATCAGCGCAATCAGGGCATACAACTTGCGGCCGGATAGCTCGATGGTCCTTTTCGTTTCTTGCACTTGTCCGCTTCCGCGGATCGTCTGCTTCTCCATCAGCAACGTGCCATCGGAAAAAATCCGGGCCGTTTCGGTGGTTGTCAGGCTATCGCGCAAAGCATTCCGATAGCGGCTGGTGGTGATCGATTTCTGATCGGCTTGTTCGACCTTGGTGTTCACATCGCCCAGAGCATACATGGCTTGGTAGATGGGCCGGTACAGCACTACGGCCAGCAGCAAGCCCGCCAGCATGATGTACTTCCGCCCTATCTTGTCTGACCACCAACCAAAGAAAACAAACAGCGGGGTGGCGGCCACCAGCGCTACGGCCATGATGAAATACGATTGCGTCAACTCCACCTGCATGGTTTTCTGGATGAACGTCATCGCATAAAACTGGCCGGTGTACCAAACGACTCCCTGCCCGGCTGTGGCGCCAAACAGCGCGAGCAGTACCCACCTCAGGTTTTCTTTTTTGGTAAAGCTTTCACGAAGGGGATTGACCGACAGTTTGCCCTCGGATTTGATCCTAGCAAACAGCGGAGACTCTTGCATGCGCAGGCGGATGTAAACCGACACGGCCACCAGCACAGCCGACAGCAGAAACGGAATGCGCCAGCCCCACTCCGCAAACGCGGCTTCGCCCACGACTTTGCGCGTGGCCACGATTACCCCAATGGAAACAAACAACCCCAGCGTGGCGGTGGTCTGAATAAAACTCGTGTAAAATCCGCGCTGGTGCGCGGGCGAATGCTCGGCCACATAGGTGGCCGCACCACCGTATTCGCCACCCAACGCCAAGCCTTGCAGCAACCGCAGCAGCAGCACCAACGCAGGGGCGAACAAACCCCACTGCTCGTAGCCGGGTATGAGCCCGATGGCAAACGTGGCGCCCCCCATGATGAGCAGCGTGACCAGAAAGGTATACTTGCGCCCCACCCGATCGCCCAGCCGCCCAAACACCAGCGCGCCAAACGGACGCACAATGAAACCGGCCGCGAACGTAGCCAACGTGGAGAGAAAAGCGGCCGTGGGGTTTGACTGCGGAAAAAACTTGACCGACAAAACGGTGGCCAGGCTTCCAAACAGGTAAAAGTCATACCACTCAATCAACGTGCCTACGGAAGAGGCAGTGATGATTGGCCAGAGGCGAGCTGATCGTGGTTCTGCCTTTTTCATATCGGAATCAAAAATATGCGTATTTTTCGTTCGGTAAACGAATTAGCCAGAGATCATCACGATGAAAACCATTAGCATAACGGCCAGCGAGGCCGAGTTGATTTCCTGATCACTGGCCACATCATTGATTTTGGACAGCCCTCTTTCGGCACAACCCGAGTTGTTTCACCAAAGGAGTATTGAGAAGCATGTCGTTTGTTGTGACGGTTTTGGGACTGATTGATCGTAAATCTGTGCCTTACATGGCATCATTACTCCCTCGTGGAGGGGTCGCAAATTTTCAAAAGAAAATTTCCTGCGCTAACCTGAACGTATTGGCATGCGCTTCGATGATGTCGCGAAAATCCGGAGAGTACCCTCCGCCCATGCTGGCCACCAGCGGAATGTGATGACGCTTGGCTAACTCCAACACCAACCGGTCGCGCTGCTTGCACCCTTGGCGCGTCACGGCCAATTTGCCCAACGTATCGGTTTCCAAAATATCCACCCCCGATTGGAAAAAGATAAAATCGGGTTGTACCGTATCAAGCAACTGCTTCAGCGCGGCATCCAGCGTTTTCAGATAGAAGGCATCGTTGGTAAAATCAGGCAAGCCAATGTCCCAGTTCGACCGTTCCTTTTGCAGCGGATAGTTGTTGGCCCCATGCATACTAAACGTAAATACCCGCGGCTCATCACGAAATATCTGTGCTGTGCCATTGCCTTGGTGCACGTCCAGGTCTACGATCAAAATCTGGCGGGCGAGTTGATGATCGAGCAGATACTGGGCGGCTATGGCGATGTCGTTTAGCAGGCAAAATCCTTCCCCGCGGTCGGCAAAGGCGTGATGGGTACCCCCGGCAATGTTCATGGCCACACCATACTGCCGCGCAAACAATGCCGATTCCACCGTGCCCTGCATGATGGTCACCTCGCGCTCCACCAACGCGCGGGTGAGCGGGAAACCGGTGCGCCTCACCTCGCGGTCGGTCAGCGACAGCGCGAACAGGCGGTGCACATAGTCGCGGTCGTGTACGCGCAACACGGCCTGCAAGTCGGCCGCGCGAGGAGCAAAAAAATTTTCGCTCTTTGCAGTGCCCTCATACATCAGTTGCTGGGGCAACACCTCGTACTTGCTCATGGGAAACCGATGGTTGGCGGGCAACGGCAGTACATAGTTTTCCTTCCAGGCGATTCTCAACATGACGCAGGCACAAAAGTAAAACTAACGGATACGATAGCACTCATGGCAGAGTTGACAGTCAAACGAAGGGGCGCGGGTTTTGTTTGCGGTGGCGGTGTTTCGATGTACCTTGCGCTGCTATTGATGTCACCCATGAAGAAGTCTAGCATCCAGTTTGAAATAGAACTTGACGACAAGAACGTACCCGAGCGCATTCGCTGGGACGCCACCGAAAAGCCCGAGGCGGGTCTGTCTGAAACCAAGGCCATCAGCCTGTCGCTGTGGGACCATCAGCAGAAAAACACGCTGCGTATCGACCTGTGGGCCAAGGACATGCCGGTGGAGGAAATGAAACGCTTTTACATTGACTGCATTGGCGGGTTGGCCCAAAGCGTGCTCACCTCCACGGGCGATGAAGTGATGGCGGCCGAAATGAATGCCGTGTGCGACCGGCTGGCCGAACACCTGCGCACCGAAAACAAAGGGCAATAATACGCGGGC
>JALONI010000044.1 GCA_025455015.1 Cyclobacteriaceae bacterium
TGCAAACCTATTGGCAAGCGTGGGAAGCCGAACAGGGAACGCAGGCTTCCACCGGCCATTCGCAAACCGACCGGAAGTAATGCGACTGATTTTTCCGCGGGATTTCATTTTTGGTACCAGCACAGCCGCGGCACAAATCGAAACCGCATTTGAACACGACTGGCAAGGCGTAGTGGCGCGTGACGGGGCCGTGTTTGACCGCACCACCGATCACGAACTGCGGCTGAAAGACGATGCCAAACTCATTGCGTCACTGGCCCCGTACTACCGCATGGGTTTTTTGTGGAGCAAACTCCAGCGCGAACCGCTGGGCAAGCTGCACAAGCCCACGGTAAAAATCTACCGCGGCTTTTTGGATGATTTGCAGAAACGAGGCGTGAAAATCATGATGGTGCTTCACCACTTTACCAATCCGACTTGGTTTGCCAAACGGGGCGGCTGGGAAAAAGAAGAAAACATCGACTTGTGGATTAACTACTGCAAGAAAGTAATTGACGAGTTTGGCGATTACGTGAGTGTGTGGAACACCTTTAACGAGCCCAACGTGTACGCCAGCTACGGATGGGTCACGGGCTTTTTTCCGCCCTTCAAAACCAATTTGTACCTGGCCAGCGTGGTGGTGCGCAACCTGGGCACGGCCCACAATCGCGCGTACAAGCAAATCAAAAAACGATACCCCAAACACCCGGTGGGCATTTCGCACAATGCCACCATCTTTTCGGCCGAAAATCTGTTGGGCTGGTTTCCGGCCCGCCTGGGCGATTGGTGGTTTATGGAGTTTGTGCCCAGCCATTTTGAAAAAGTGGACTTTTTTGGGATGAGCTACTACACGCGCATTCCGCACGATCCGGTACCCATCACCAACGTATTGACGCCCGAAAAAATGAAAAAACTGGGCAGGCCGCATGACGATATGTGGGAGTATCATCCGGAAGGGTTGCGCAAATGCCTGGACCGCTACTGGAACAAATACAAAAAGCCCATCATCATCACCGAAAACGGTGTGGCCGATGCCAGCGACACACTTCGACAACAAGCCATTAAAGACTACGCAAAAATCATGCATCAGGCGCTTCGCGATGGCATTGACCTGCGCGGCTACTTCTGGTGGAGCACGTGGGACAACTTCGAGTGGCACCTGGGCCCAAGCTGCCGGTTTGGATTGTATGCGTGTGATTGGGAGACCAAAGAACGCACCCCACGGCCCAGTACCGAGATCTTCAAAAAACTGGTGTGGGGCAAGATGATTGATGGCTGACGCTTTCATTGTCAGCAATGCTCACACACCCGTTACGGCATGGCTTGCACCTGTTCACCCGTACGGGACGCTCAGGCTGTTGCCGAGGCCTCGCGCAGTGATTTGATGTGCCGGTGATCGGCCTCCAACAAGCGCTGTTGCGCTCCAATCATGGTCTGTTGCGCATTGCTCAAATGCGTAGCCTCGTCTTGCAGCACGGTCGCATATGTTTTTTTGGCCGCATCCTCACCGTATTCGCACGAACTTAAAATAGCCGTGCGGTCTTTTCCGGTCAATGCCGCTTTGACATCCATCCACACCCGGAAAAACTTGCCCGACACCATTGTGCCCTTGGCTGGCTCGCCACCGAACTTCAATACTTCCGTAGCTAACTCCCGGTTACATTGCTGACTGGTAGACGCAAATCTGCCGAACAGCATCTTCAAATCTGCCTCTTCCGTCTCGTTGGCCGCAGTCTCATACCCTTCTACGCGGTCGTTGTTAATTGTCATGAGGGTGTTCAACGCCTCTACCGTTTTCTCTTTTTCCATTTTGTGTTGTCTTGTTTTCCGCACGATACTCGTCCCTGCCGCTACCTGTCTTTTTTTCTGGCCGCGATGACAAAAGCCACCGCATCAGCTTCAAGCCGATGGCGCTACTGGAACTTCCATTTCGCGAAACCAACGAGGCCACCGAATACTGAACGAAGGATCCCACGGTATGACGCAGGCTTCCGCCCGACCGGCCAAGTAATAATACTTTAAAGAGGTACCCGATGCCAATACCGGCCACGTGCCTGAACACGGTGGTGCGTACCTGCGGAGCAACCATGACCTTCATAAACGATTCCAGCAAATTGCTGGGCCGCAGCCACCGGCTGGACAAAGTCAACTGTTCCTGCAACGCTACTCGGTGTTGATCACTCTTGGCCTGTAATTGTGCCATTGTGCGGTGTAGCGATTCAGTGGCGCTCTTCATTCGATATCCGATTTGATTAATTGACTGACGATGGCATCGCTCACGGGCCGCTTTATCCATGTACTTCGACATCGATAAAGCAACCCGGACAATGCCAGATAAAAACCACCCACCACAAAGAACCCGTAGAACACCCCCCCGAGCAGGCCGCCTATCCACAGGGCCAACCCTATGTGGATGATGACCATGGCAAACAACCCAATGACAAACACCATCGTATGCGCCACCAGCGATGACGCGATGTCGGCCGTTTTATGGATGGCTTTCAACGTCCATAATTCCAGGGTCGTTTTGGCATATTGCTCGGCTCGCTCCAGCAGCGATGCCAACGGTTCGTTGTCAATACCCATATAATTACTTTGTGTCGCTGGGGCGAAGCCTACAGTATTGATTGCGTAGCATCCGATGCCGCATTTTTAAGGTCTTTTCTTACCTCATCATACTTTGCCTTACCTTTTTCGGCCACATCCTTTACATCTGACTTGGTCGCTTCGTATTTCGTTTGCATGGACTCAATGAAGCCATCAAAATTGGCTTTGAAGTCGCCCCAGTAATCATCTCCCTTTGTCATTATCTGCTTGCGGGTAACCGAGCCTTTTTCGGGCGCAAACAAAATGCCCACCATGGCTCCAACGGCAAATCCTGCCAATGTTCCCAACACTACTTTCCCTTTACTCATAACTTTCTTTAACGTTAAAAATGAACGTACCCCTATTTTTCCGATGGCCAGCGTTGTCAGGTTTCCATCGAAATGGAATGCCGTTGGCGATGTGCGATCGTGCTGCAGTGGTGTGGCGCGCTCAAAGCAGGCCGACTTACAACGATGCAAGTAGCAATAACGGCTCGGGGTGGGTGTTACATGGAGGTACCCATTTGTTACATAACTTACTTTTGAACGCATCTGACTTGCGGCCACCGCCTTACTCCCATCGAAGTACCTTCGCGGGATTGGCCGCAGACGCCCGCCACGCATGAAATGCCACGGTAATCAGGCAAATGGCCAAACAGCCAGCCGCAGCACTCAGTAAGGTCAGCCACCCCACTTCTACGTGAAAGGCGTACGTGCCCAGCCATTGATCCATCACGTACCAACCGGCCGCGCACCCCAACACGGAAGCGACAAACACAAGCCCCAAAAACTCGCGCCCCATCAAGCTCATCAGCGAGGGCACCGAGGCACCCAGTACCTTGCGAACACCCAACTCCTTGGTTCTTCGCTCGGCCGCAAAAGCCGACAAGCCAAACAAACCGAGGCACGAAATAAAAATGGAAAGGATGGCCATGGCATTGAATAGTCGGCCGCGCTGCCCTTCGGCTTTGTATAAGTTCTCCCAATCTTGATTTAAAAACGAATACTTGAACGGATAGCCGGGGGCATATTGCCTCCAAACGTCCTCGGTGGCCCGGATGCCCGCAGCCGTCTGCTCCGGCTTTACGCGAACCAACACACACTGGTACCCCAACTCCGAAGCGCGCGGAATGCGCAGAATCAAGGGCTCAATCGGGTGGTGCAACGAACCAAAGTTAAAGTCCTTGACCACGCCAACGATACGGCCCTTCCGATCCCACATGGTCAACTCCTGCCCGGCTGTGCCCTGCACAAAACCAAACTTAGCAGCCGCCTTTTCATTAACGATGTAGCCTGTGCTATCGCTCACCTGTCCGCGGTCAAACGGGCGGCCCTCCACCATACCCATTCGCATGGTCTGAATAAAATCATAGTCTACGTTCATGTTGGTAAACAAAATACGCTCCTCCGCGTCTTTGCCCTCCCATTGCACACCCGCGGTGGAATTGCCAATTTCAATCGGCAACTGGCTGGTGGCCGTGACCGCCTCAATGGCAGGCGATGCCAGCAGAGAAGTGCGGAAGCTCTCAAACTTATGGCGAACATCACCTTCCATCCACACATAAACCAAGTTGTCCCGCTCAAAGCCGATGTCCCGATTTTCCATGTAGTGTAGCTGCCTGTACACCACAACTGTACAAATAATCAGCACGATGGAAAGGGTAAACTGCGCAATCACCAATGCTTTACGCAACCGCACGGCCGTATGGCCCGATTTCAGTTGCCCTTTCAACACCGCTGCGGGTTGAAAAGCCGCGATTACCAAGGCCGGATAGCTGCCGGCCGCTACCGTGGTAAATGCAATAACGGCTACAAAAATCATGAACATCGGCAAGTCCAACAGGTGAAAGGAAAGAGACTTGCCGGTGATGTTGTTGAAAACGGGCAAAAAAAGCACGACTAACCCGATGGCTACAGCCGCTGCCGACAACACCGTTAGAAAAGACTCACTCATAAATTGTCGAAACAGTTGCCGGGGGGCGGCACCTACCACTTTGCGCAAGCCTACCTCCTTGGCACGCTTAGACGCTTGGGCCGTAGCCAAATTCATGAAATTGATACACGCAATCAATAACACAAACACCGCCACCAGAAAAAAGATGCGCACGTACTCGATGCGCCCGCCCGAGCGCTGGCCATTCTCAAAATCGCCATGCAAATACGCTTCTCCAAACCGCTGCAAGAACAATTCTACGTGGTTGTCATCCACATGGCGGCCAATCTCGTGTTTGAACTTCTCCCCAAAGGCCCCTTGATCAGCGTTCGCACGCAGCAGCAGGTACGTGCGGATATTATTGTTGTCCCAGCGGTCGAGCCATCCTTTGTTCTGGTCCCAGAAAAACTCAAACGGCAAAAGAAAATCGAATTTCAATGACGAGGCCGCAGGTACCTCCGCCAACACTCCGGTCACGGTAAACGACTCCGAAGTACCCATCAGCAGCACCTTCCCCAGGGCCGACTCGTCCCCAAAAAACTTTTCAGCCATTTTTTTGCTGATCACAATGGCGTGCTTGTCGTGGAGGGCGGTAGCGACATCGCCCTCCACCAACCCAAACGAAAACATGTCCAAAAAATCTTGCTCGGTGTAGCGGCCTTCTTCATAAAAACGCTTGTCGCCCACGTGAAACAGTTCGGTCACCGGCCAGGTGAACCGTGCCGCTTTTTCAATTTCCGGATAGTTTTCTTTGAGGTACGGAGCCATGGGCCCCGGTGTTGATGCAAAGGTAAACAACCTCCCATCGGTGTATTGCTGATTCTCAAGCACGCGGTAAAGGCGCGAGCCATTCGCATGAAACTGATCCACGTTTAACTCATCGTTGATCCAAAAGAAGATCAACAAAGCGCTGGCCATCCCGAGCGCCAGCCCCAAGGTATTCAGCAGCGAAAAGAGTTTGCTGCGCCAAATGCCGCGCAGGGCTACCAGCAAGTAGTTTCTGATCATAACCGATGGATTTGTGGTAGAGACCGTGCAAAGCACGAAAGGTTGCCTCGCAGATCAACTCGGATACTTTCGTTCCGGCAAAAGGTTACGGAGGTTTTTCGCTTTTGTGAGTGCAGGCTACGCCAGCGCTTTGAAACGAATGTAAAACGTAGTGCCCCGACCGGGCTCGGTGCGAAAAAAAATCGACCCGTGGCTTTGTTCAATTCCTTGCTTGACAATGGCCAGGCCCAGACCGGAGCCGGTGCGCTTCGTACTGAAGTGCGGTAAAAATACTTTGTCCTGAAAATCGGGGGCAATGCCAAGTCCGTTGTCTTGCACGGCAATCTCGTAATCATTGCCCACGCGGGCAGTACGCACGTGTACGGTCACCGGTTCGCCCTCTTTTCCGGATTGCAACGCATTCAACACCAAGTTGGATACCGCCCGGGTCAGCACTTGCTCATCGGCCATCACCCATGCCTGCGCCAGCTCAGTCGAAAACGACACCGTACCCTGCGGATGCATTTGATACAACAGCACGGCCTTGCGCACCCACGCATGGAGGTCCAGTTTTTGTAAAATGGGGGCGGGCATGCGGGCAAAGGCACTAAACGAAGAGGCGATCTCATTGAGCGCGTTCACTTGGGTGAGCAACGTTTGCAACGACTGCTTGGTTTTTTCATCCGAAAGCTCCTGACGCAACTGCATCTGCTGCAGCGTGAGCTTCATGGGGGTGAGGGGGTTTTTGATTTCGTGCGCCACCTGTTGGGCAATTTCGCGCCACGCATTCTCCTTCTGGCTGCGCGCCAAATCGGTTTTGCTCTTCTCCAGGTTCAGCAACATGGCATTGTATTCCTGCACCAGGCGTCCGATCTCATCTTGCGATTTCCACTCAATCGGCTGGTTCTCGCCCGACAGGGTGGTGCGCCCCAGGCGGGCCGAGATAAACCGAAGGGGGAAGGTAAGCCACCCCGCAGCAAAATATGACAACACCGAAAAAAAGATAAACACCAGCGTGAAGATGATCAGGATGTTGGCCAGTACTACTACTTGGTTGCGCTCGTACAACACGCGCGAATCAAAAAACGGCACGCTCAGATACCCAATGAGCGACCCCGAGGCCGAGGAACGAAGGGCCACGTAAGCCGTATTGTAACTCAACGCACCAATGGATTCATCCACCGTCAGTTCATTGTACGATTGGCCCGCAATGGCCACGCGCGCAATGGGATTAACCACCGGAGCGATGAAATGCTGATCATAAATCATCGGTTGGCTGCTGGCCCACAACGTGCCGTCAGGATAAAAGACTGTGGCATCCACGCCTGCCAGCCGTGCCAACGCGTTCAGTTGCCCCGTGATCTCCAGCGAAGTCGTTACCGAATCTTGCGAAGCCGCGTTGATCCACGTGGCCAGTTGGTCGCCCAACGAACGTGCCTCACTTTCGAAGGTGGACTTCAGTTGGCGATCGTTCGCCCGGCTGACTGTCTGTTGAAGCGTGTAGCTGACGATCAACAACGGGAGTACGAATGCCAGGGATACGTACAATTGAATACGCGTGCTGTAGTTGAGCCGCGTGCCCGCCCGCCAAGCGCGAATGACCAACAGAATGATCCACGCCACCATCAACAAAAGGCCGACAATAAAATAGGCCGCAAAGTTGGCCAGCCAGTCAAACCGGGAGTACGCCCGCCCCGTGACCACGGCCGTGGCTCCGCTTTCGTCTTCCACCGCCACATGAAAACTGCCTCGGTGGCTGATGCCATGTCGATACAACTCCGGATCGCCAATCCAGGTTTTGTCAAAATCGCGCTCGTAGTTGAAGTTGCCAAAGTTGCGCACCACGTTGCCCCCGGAAAAAAAAACGTAGGAATAGTCTTTGTTTCGCAGGTAGGCCGAGAACCGCTCGTCCAATAGCAATTCGGGAAACACCTGCCGCGGAATGATGCGCTTCTGTGTCAAATCCAGGGCGATGAACCCCACCAGCACTTCGCCTTTGCGGATGGGCATGTAACTGAAGTACTTGCGCGCAGGCAGGCGACTTGTTTGCGCAAAAAAGTACAACCCACTGTAGTTGGTTTGCTGTACTTGCGACTGGATGGACACCAACCAATCCGACAGATCAATGGCGTGGCGATTGCCCAACGGCTCACCGAGCGAACTGAACATCAATATTGAAAGGTCGTATTGATCAAAATACGAGCCCAGGTAGTAGCGGCTGATTTTCTGGCGCACGGGCTCCTTGCTCAAAAAAGCATTGGCCATCCGGCCGATGATGAAGTTATCCTCGCGGATACGCTGGGCGGCTTCGTTGAGCAGGTACTCGGCCAGTTGATCGCGGTCAGCCAAATAGGTGGAAGCAAAACGCACCTGGTCTTCGTAGCGCTCTTCTTCGACAAACTTTCGTATGCCCAACGAGACCAGAACGCTGAAGACCAACACGTAGGAAAATAAATACAAAAATGTGCGGTGGGTGGTGAAGCGAAGCGTGCGGGCAAAACCGGTGATGAAAAGAAAGGAAAAAAACACAGCCCCCGATAGCAACGCCACTCCGTAGTGCCGATCGGCCAACACGTTGTACAAAACAAACAAGGCGGTTGCCGCCATCAACGCAAGCCAAAAACCTGTTTTTTGATGGCCATACCATTGGCCCGCCAACCGCATGAGCACATGCAACACAAAAAAAGAAGCCAGTGCCCCCAGCACCACCGCCAGCAGCGCCAGAATGCGCACCTGATCAACCGCCAGACTTTGCGTAATGTCAAGCGAGATGCCCGAATTGTGGAAGATGGTTTCGGCAAAAAGATAGGGAAACAACAGTGCAAAATAGGCTACCGTCAACAGAAGCACCGAGCCCACCCAGCGCCAGGCCGGGCCGTGATGGCCAAGGCTTCGCACCACCGCGAAACGAGGATAGTGAAGAAACAGATACAAGCAAAGGCCCGCCACGGCCAGCGCATTAAGCAACAAATCGCCCAGCGAAGGATTGTACCACGAAGACGCAAACCGCTCCGGATCAAACAGCGGGCTGGGCCACCAGCGGGCCGGTATCTGCGTGTAAATCATCACACAGCGAAGCACTCCCAAACTCAGCAGCGCCCACGCAAAAACACGACCCCGCTGCCCTGTGCGGTGAAGACGCTGCAGGAACACCACCACGGCCACCACCAGCAGCAGCAGTCCGGCCGACACCAGCCCAAGCGATGGGTGGTTGAACCCAACGGTGTCGGTGGCCGATGGTTGCAGCTTGCAGAGCACGGGGTAGCCCGGCACTTCCAACGCCCACCCGGACGGGGACGCGGCTTCGACCACGCGCGGCTTCCACGCGCCAAAAACGGAGGCATTCCAACGGGGCTTTAAGTATTGGTTCTTGACTTTGAACTCTTGATACAAAGGCAAGCAGTTCACGATCACACGCCCTTCGGGCAGCACCCATTTTTGCAACACAAATACCCCCCGGCTGGTGTGTATCACGTTTAAGGTGAAGTCGCCCACGCGCGCGTTGGCCTCGGGCAGGTAGGCATGCGTGCTCCATCGGGTGAGCTTGTCGTGGCGCCACTCATAAAACCACAGGGCCGTGCGGTGCCAACGCTGCGAATCGACCATGAGTTGCTGTGCTTCGCGTTGCACCTGGGCCAGTTGCTGTTGCAGCCGCACGCAGGCCTCGGCTGCCTCCGAGTCATTATCACGGACTGTCTGCCGCAGGTCCACCACAAAGGCCAACACGAGCAGCACCCCGGCCGATAGCAAGATGACCCACGGACTCCCTGATCGCATTCGCTAAAAGTAGCAAAAATAATGCGAGGCGGGGCGCGCGACCGGCCCCCCCGCCCCATCCGCAACCCTTACGAGGCTTGCCGTTGGTTTTTCTTCTCTTCGATCAGATAGGACACGCCCAACCCTGCGCCCCCAAAGATGAAAAGCATCGAAAAGTATGCGACTTCCTCCATCTCGAAGGCCGAATCGAGCCAATAGCCCATCAAAAAACCAAAGCCCACCCCTACCAGCAGCAGCGACCAGCGAAGGGCCGGAGACGTGGAGCGCTCTTTTTGAAAGAGATCGGGAGCCAGCCCCTTTTCAATGATGGCCATCCGTTCGATATTTTCATATTTCCGCAGGTAGGCAATCATCACAAACGCGCCTAAGGTAATGATGATGGGCAGCAAGATTCCCAAAATGGGGATGATGATTTCGTTTTCGCTCATGATGTGTTTTTTGGCCGTTTGACGCAGACACCGCGCGGCACGTTACGCGTGGTCACAAAAAAAGCGGAGATTCATTTTTTGGGCGGCCGATGGCGGCCGGCATCCAACCGCGTGCCTCCCGGTGGGATTTCTTCAAAGGGTTGTAACTTCCGCGCCCCACGCTGCGTCAAACCACCCGTGACTGTACCCGAAGACGAAAACCGTTTGCTGGACCGTATTTTGGCGGGCGAGGAACACCTGTACCAGCAACTGGTTGAGCGCTACAAGCGGTATGTGTTTACGTTGGCGCTGAAAATAGTGAACAACCGAGACGAAGCCGAAGAGGCCGCGCAAGATGCCTTTGTCAAAGCCTTTCAATATTTGAAAGGGTTCAACCGACAGGCTAAGTTTAGCACGTGGCTGTACCGCATCGCCTTTAACACAGCTGTCAGTTACAAACGCAAACAACGCACCGGTACGCAGCCCGTAGAAGGGTTGAAAGTGGCGGGCGGGGCAGCCGCTTCGGACGCGGTGGAAGCCCATGAGAAAACCGCCTTCGTAAACCTGGCGCTGGCGCAGTTGAACGAGGCCGACCGATTGGCGCTGCAATTGTTTTACTTACACGAGTTTACGTTGGAAGAGGTGGCCGCCACCTTGGCCCAAAATGTAAACACCGTCAAGGTGCGCATCCACCGGGCCCGGGTTCGGCTGGGCGAAGAATTGAAAAAAATATTACACGAGGAAGCCGTAACGTTGTAACGCCATGGAGAAAATCACCGATGAACAATTGTGGCAATGGGTAGCAGGCGAAGCCCCGGAGGCTGAGGCGGCCCGCCTGGAGCAAGCGATGTGCGAGGATGAGTCCATCCAAAAACGCACCGCCCACATACGCCTTCTTCATCAAACACTTCAACGCCAGGCAACGCTGGAGGAGCCCTCGTCCCGGTTTACCGCCCGCACCATGGCTGCCCTTCGGGAAAAGCCCCTCCTGCCCATGACGTACGGAAAGGGCTTTCTCATCCTTGGCGGGATTGTGGTGGCCACGGGGCTGGCGGCCATGCTCATGGCGTTTGGCATCTTCGACTCTGAGGCTGCTCCGCTCACGTTGCGGCAACCCTGGCTGACGCGGCTGATCGGCTCACCTACGCTTCATTTCGAAGTGAAGACAGTGGTCAAAGCCGTGATGTTGGGCAACTTAGCACTTGCCCTGGTACTCCTTGACCGCACCATCCTTCGCCCCTACTTTCAACGCAGGAGCCTGAGCCGCTAAAGCTGTCCCGCGATCAAGACAACCAGCGTAGTCACCCCCAGGGCAATGAGCAAGCCGGTGGCAATGACTACGATCAAATCCCTGCGGATGGGATCGATGTGCAGATCGGGCAACAAGTTTTTTCCGGTGATTTTCATACGCCAACTTTTTATAGACACGAAGAAAACGCAACGTGTCGCAAAAAGTTCGGCAAATACCATGCAAGTCAGTTCGATGTAGGTTTTGGGGCGCTATTCCCCGGCCGTACCTTTTTGAATACTTTCTTTGGAGGACGGTAATTTCTTTTCTGTCTTGCAGTTAGGCAAAAAACAGGGCCGGTTGAGGGGGAGGAAAAAGTGTCACAACGTGTTGACAAATGCTACACTTTCCGGTTGAAAACCGTTTTGCCTCCCGTTTTCGAAAGCAAACACACTTCGCCAATGACCATCTCTGGCGTCAGCGCTTTGCACATGTCGTAGATGGTGAGCGCGGCCACGCTCGCGGCTGTGAGCGCCTCCATCTCAACGCCCGTCTTGGCAGTGGTAACGGCCGATGTGTGGATGTGGGCCGTCTCGCCCGCCAACACAATCTTGATTTGGCAGTCTTCCAACGGCAAGGGATGACAAAACGGGATCAAGTCGCTGGTTTTTTTGGCGGCCATAACGCCCGCCAAAATAGCTGTTTGAAAAACGGGCCCTTTGGGGGTCACAATGTCATCGCCTTGCAGATGTTTGACTACTTCCGGGCCCAGCCACACCTCGGCCATCGCCTCGGCCACCCTGCGGGTCATTTCCTTGCGGGATACATCCACCATGGCCGGTTTGTTTTGATCGTTCACGTGCGAGAGTTTTGATGAGGCAGCCATGCGGGTGTGTTGGTTAGTTTGTAGGTTTACCCAAAAGTACGTCATAAAGTGATTTCCGTAGAAGAGGCAACCCATCACATCCACGCGCAGTTGTTGGCACCGCGCATCGAGCATATTCCCCTGGCGGATTGTACGGGTCGATTTTTAGGTGATGACATCGCGGCCGACCGCGACCTGCCCCCGTACCCGCGCGTGACCATGGATGGCATCGCCCTATCCGTGGCGGATTTCCAAGCCGGCCAGCGAACCTTTGTGATCCAAGCCACCCAAGCTGCGGGCATGCCGCCCGAACGGCTGCTGCCACGGCAGTGCGTGGAAGTTATGACAGGGGCCGTGCTGCCCCATGGGGCCACGGCCGTGGTGCGCTATGAAGACATTCGGATCAATTCCGACAGCCACACGGCCACCGTGGTCGAAGACGCTCTGGTGGACGGCCAAAACATCCACCCGCAAGGCACCGATGCCCCGCGGGGCGCTTTATTGATCGCCCGGGGCACACGCCTGTCGGCCATCGAGGTGGCGGTCCTTGCTTCGGCAGGCATCGCTTCGGTGCCTGTTTTCTGCTCACCCCGAATCTTGATTGTCGGCACGGGCAACGAGGTCGTGTCGGTTGAGGCCACGCCCGAAGCATGGCAAGTGCGCCAGTCCAACGCCTCTGCCTTGCGGGCCGCCATCGGTGCCATGGGATTGGCAGCCTCGCAAAGCCATCTACCCGATGACGAAGCCGTCATGGAAGACAGTTTGCGGGCTGCGCTTGCCACGCACGATGTGCTGATCCTTTCGGGGGGTGTGTCGAAAGGAAGATTTGATTTTATCCCGGCCGTGCTGAAACGTCTCGGGGTGCAGGAAGTATTTCATCAGGTGGCTCAAAAGCCTGGTAAGCCGCTGTGGTTTGGCCGCTCCAAAACGGCCACGGTATTTGGGCTGCCGGGCAATCCGGTCTCTACGTTGGTATGTTTTTACCGATACATTCAACCCTGGCTGCTCGCGCACATGGGCGCATCAAAACATGAACGATTCGTCACCTTGGCAGCGGAGGTGCTGTTCAAACCTGCGCTCACCTACTTCCTGCCTGTCACGATCAGTGCTGTCCATACCGAGTGGCATGCCACGCCCTCGGCCGGAGGCGGCTCAGGCGATTTTGTCAATTTGCTGGGCAAGACGGGATTCATCGAATTGCCGCCCACCAAAACCGTGTTCCGAAAAGGAGAAGCGTATCCGTTTTACGCATTTTAGTCTGCGGGGCGTTGGCGCTCTTCCACGCCCAAGCCAAACAGCGCATAGTCGTATTTGACGGGATCGCGCGGATCAAATTTTTTCAGATTCCCGGTCAGTTCCAGGGCACAGTCCCAATGCAGTTGCTGGTACGTGAGCAGGTTCAGCTTGCGCGCGGTGCGCTCCACATGCACATCGATGGGGCAAATGAGTTGGGCCGGTTTGATTTTTTTCCACAGGCCAAAATCCACGCGCGCCAGGTCTGAACGCACCATCCACCGCAAGAACATATTCAGGCGCTTGCACGAAGACTGTTTTTTGGGGGCCGCGATGTGCACGCGCACATGCTCGGGTACCTCGGGAAGCGAAAAAAAGTAATCGTGGAAGGCGTTGAGCGCATGTTCTACGTTTTCATCTTCGCTGCTGATGGGAAACGCCTCCTCCAGCGAGTCATGCCGTTGGTAGTGATATTTCAGAAACCGAACAAAGTATTGAATGTCTTCGCCATTGAAGGTGCGGTGCACAAACGAAGCCAGGCGCTTGGCCTCGCGCGGGGTGTGCTCGCACACAAACGAATGAGGCGTATTGCCCATAAGGCTCATCAGTTCCAGCGATTTGTTAATGACCGTGACGCGGTTGCCCCAGGCAAACAAGGCGGCAAACAAACCAGCTACCTCAATGTCTTGCCTGCGCTTGAAGCGATGCGGCACGCAGATGGGGTCCTGCGCAATAAAACTACGGTGATTGAACTGCTTCACCTTGGCATTCAACAATGCCTTCAGCTCATCAAACGAGAGTTCGGACACGCTATTTGTAATAGGTTACTTCCGCCCTGAATTTACCCTCGCCCTCGGTAGCCCCGAGCCGGTCGTAGGCCGCCTGCGACAGTTGGATGACCGTGAGGGCGCCCGTGCCGGCCGGCAACGTGCCTGCCACACGCACAAAAACCTCTCGGTTGGTGGATTCATTGCGCACCTTGAGGATGGTGCCCTGCTTGGCCGAGGCGTGGTAAGCCAAATACTTGCGCGTACCCTGTGTGTGGGGTATCAACTCGGCATATCCTGATTCGCGCACCTCGTTGTAGCCCGCCCCGTTTTCAACCACCCGTTGCGTGACGGCCGTGACAGGCGCAGTGGCAGCTACCGGCTGACGTTCTTTTACCAGCGTTCCGGTTTTGGTTTGCCCTGAGGGGGTTGCAGAACCGCTCACCGGCTGCGTGGTGTATAGCATCTGCCCGATTTTCAGCTCGTTGGAGGAAAGATTGTTCCAGGCTTTTAGTTGCTCCACCGTCACCTGGTATTGCTTGGCGATGGAAAACAGTGTTTCGCTGGCCGCTACGGTATGGGTCGAAGAGAGCGATTGGACAGCCACGTTGGGCACCCTGACCACGGGCGTGTTCACCGTTGCCCCCGCGTTTACCACCAGCACTTGCCCCACTTCCAAGGCATTGTCAGAGAGGTTGTTTACGGTCTTCAATTCCTCCACCGACAGACTGTACATCTTCGCAATGGAATAAAGCGTTTCTTTGGCGGCCACGGTGTGCGTTCGGTGGGCGGGCGGTTTCACAGCCTTGCGCTGATAGGGCACTTTGAGGATGGCCCCCACCTCAATACCCGAGGCAGCGGAAGGGTTGGCCTCCACCACCTCCAGCACGGTGGCTCCGTATCTCCGTGAAATGCTGTACACGGTCTCTTTCGGGTCTACCCGATGAATGACAAACGTTTTTCCATCGATGACCTCTGTGCGCAGGGAATCATAGGCACTGGCCGTACCCACCACACACAGCAAGCCCAGCGTTGCAAATCCTTTCATAGTATTCCAGTTAATCGAAAAACGACACCACTATTAGTTCCTTTTTGTCTTTCACGGTAAAGAGCAAATCACCGGCCATAAAAAAACTGTCGGCCCCAAACCCTTGACCGCCCGTCATCACCGTTTCGCGCCATTGCTCGCGACCTTGATGCAATACGACCAACTGCTGGAGAAGCGCTTCGCGGGCCCGCTCGTACCAACTGATCACGAGGAAATCTTGTTTGACCGCATACTCGATTTTTCCGGTTGGCGTACAGGCGTGCGTTTCCCGCAGATAATTGGCTACGGTGTCAAACTCCGGGCTGCCCTCCCAGTAGTCGGTAGGCAAAGTTACTTCATTCGCGGTAGGTGGCACAACCGCTTCCGGCCACGCGCCCATGGGCGTGCCCTCCTGCAGCGACCACGTTTCGTAAATAGCGCGGTCCGGATTTCGCGAGGACTCAAACCGCCTCAGCACCACCTCATTGGCCGTCAAAAACGACAGGTGGCGCCACCACCCCTCGCTGCCCGAGGCAACCGACCAGATTGTTTTGCCGTTGTGGTAGTTCAATGCTACCCACTCCACCCGTCTGCTGGCTTCGTCCCGCACCTCAACCACGGCCAGCGAGGAAGGAGGCCACACGCATAGCTTCCAAAGGGTTGCCTTGGCCTGCCAGCGAAACTCCGAGCGGTTTTTCAATTCGATCGTACTATTTTTATACAAAATTAGACTTTTAAAGCGCATGAAGTGGACAAAACTCACGTGGTTGGCTCTGTGCTGCTGCCTGGCGGCCAGCGGCTGGGCTCAACCCAAGAAAAAAGTGGTGGTGATGGAGATCAAGGCTGAGATTGACCCGCGCATGGCACGCTACGTGAAGCTCGCGCTGGAATATGCCAAGGAAGTGAATGCCGACTACGTCATCATCGACATGGACACCTACGGGGGCGTGTTAACCGATGCCAAAGAAATCGTAGACCAACTCATGGACGTGGAAAAGCCACTGTGGGTGTTTATCAATTCCGATGCGGCCTCGGCAGGCGCGTTGATTTCGATTGCGTGCGACAGCATCTATATGTCTCCCGGTGCGAGTATCGGTGCCGCCACGGTGGTGGATGGCTCTGGCGAAGCAGCCCCTGACAAGTACCAATCGTACATGCGATCGATCATGCGCTCCACGGCAGAGGAAAATGGGCGTGACCCGCGCATTGCCGAAGGCATGGTAGATCAAACCTTGGTTATTGACAGCATTAAGCAGGCGGGCAAGGTGATCACTTTTACCACCACCGAAGCCATGGCCAACGGCTACTGCGAGGCAAAGGTCAACTCAATTGAAGAGATTTTGGAACGCAACGGTGTGGCTTCCTACGAAATAGACCGGTTTCAACTGGGTGCGGTGGAGAAAATCATCGCCATTTTTCTCAATCCGTTTATCAGCGGCTTGCTGATATTGGTCATCATCGGAGGCATCTACTTTGAATTGCAAACCCCCGGGGTAGGCTTTCCGCTGTTTGCGGCTATCACCGCGTTGTTGTTGTATCTGATTCCTTACTACCTGAGCGGCTTGGCCGACTACTGGGAAATCCTCGCCCTGTTGGTAGGGGTGATTTTGATTTTAGTGGAAGTATTCGTGATTCCCGGGTTTGGTGTCGCAGGCATTGCCGGCATTGCACTCACGCTCGCTTCGCTGGTGCTCATCATGCTCAACAACGACTTCTTCAATTTTGAATTTGTGCCGCTGGGCGATATCGTGACGGCCATGTTTGCCACCGTGGGGGGCATTACCGGGGGCATACTCCTCCTGTTTTTTGGTGGCGCGCGCCTTACGCGCACCAAGGCCTTCCGCCACATCGCGCTCACGGACACGCAAGACAAAAGCAGCGGGTACACCGTGGGCCCAAACGCAGCCCAACTGGTGGGCAAGCGCGGCATCGCGCAAACCGTCTTAAGACCGAGCGGCAAGATATTTATTGAAACGCAACTGTACGATGCCTTTACCCGTGGCGAGTTTGTGGACAAAGGGGACGAGGTAGAGGTGATTGCGGTGGAGGGGGTCACGCTTCGCGTCAAAAAAGTATAACGCCCCGCAGGATGACCATTTTGGGGATCATACCCGCGCGCTACGCTTCTACCCGTTTTCCGGCCAAGCCGCTGGCCCGCATTGACGGCATCAGCATGATTGAGCGCGTGTATCGGCAGGCTTCCCTGGCACAGCGGCTACACCGGGTGGTAGTGGCCACCGACCACGAGGAAATCAGAGATCACGTGCACGCGTTCGGGGGGCAGGTATGCATGACATCCCCCTCGCATCCCTCAGGCACCGATCGCTGCCGCGAAGTACTGGCTCAACAAACTGCGTCTTACGATTTTGTCATCAACATTCAGGGCGATGAGCCATTCATTGCACCCGCTCAAATCGACTTGCTGGCGAGCGTGCTCACCCCTAACACACCACTGGCCACGCTGATCAAGGCCCTGGCACACGAAGACGATCTGCTGAATCCCAACGTGGTGAAGGTGGTAACGGATCGCCTCGGCCGGGCGTTGTACTTTAGTCGTGCCCCCATCCCGTTTCTGCGAGGAAGTACGACCGGGTGGTTACAAAAACACCGTTACTATAAACACATCGGCATGTATGCCTACCGGGCTGACGTGCTGCGGCACGTGTCGACTCTCCCTGTTTCTTCGTTGGAACAAGCCGAGTCGTTGGAACAACTGCGATGGTTGGAAAACGGCTACACCATCCAAACCGCAGTGACGGACTGGGAGACGATTGGCATCGACACACCGGAAGACCTGAAAACGGCCGAGCAGTTTTTGCGGGGTTAGGGTTTTTCTGCCGCTTTCCATTGCAAGACACCCACGGCAAATTCATCCATGGCGCGTTGCACCGCGGGCACATCTTTTGACACAAGGTACGAACCCAACACGTGCGCACCAGCCGAAGGCACTGCGATTGCCTGTTTCTGGGAAGCGGGTGTGCCCAATTGCTCATGCATCTCCAACATGGCGCTTACCTTTACTTGCGGGTCTTGCTCCTGCTCGTTTTTGTAGTAGTACAATGTTAGCACCGGGCACGTAATGCGCGCAAACAGGGTGGCGTTCATCTGATCTTCCAACATCTCCTGCAGTTGCGCAATGGCCTCTACGCGGTAGCGATCGTTCCAATAGCGCCTGCGCACCGAATCGGTCTGCGCCACGTGGTACTTGCCCACTACTTGATAGGTCAACGACAACCCCCAGGGATTATTGGACAGGAACGCCAGCGGATTATTGATGGCGATATTGGGCGACAGGTTAATGAGGGCATGCACCTGATCGGGAAAGTAGGCCGCCAGCATCAACGCCACCGTACCACCCGTGGATGTGCTCAGGATGACCACGCGGTCGCCCAACGCGCGGCCGATGGCCAATGCTTCCTTGGCCGACTCCCAAAAGCGGTCGCCCGTAAAATACAGCAGTTGCTCCGTGGTATCGATCCCGTGGTCGGCCAGGCGTGCCAGAAACAGGTTACATCCAAATTTCTTGGCGAAGTCTTCATGTACGGGATCCCCCTCTTCGTGGCTGGCGGAGAATCCATGCAAGTACACGACACTGTAGGGCGTTTTGCGATGGGTGGAGTCAGCCCACACGATGCGCGCCTCGTTATCAGGCTTCACACGGTGGCTGGCCTCCTTGGCCTCCACGTAGCGCTCCAGTTCAAGGGGTGCTTGCGGTACCACGGGCCATTGTTTACTCCATACAGGCGTAGCGGGCGATGGCCCCAACACATAGGCGCCTATCAACACCGCGAAAATGGACAACCCGATTTTGGTTCTGCGCGACAAGCCAGCAAGGTAGCAAATGCCTATGACTTGAAGAATGATGCAACGCGATGTGCTCTAACAGCGCAAAGCCGTCTCAACGCAGTACGCGGTTGAGACGGCTTTGATGCCGCGCGAAACGCTGACTAGTATTCAAGCGTTTTCAAGACTCCGCTTTCGTCCGTCACTTCAATCTTGAAGTTCTTAATTTGTTGGAGGTTGAACACCCGGGCAAACTCGCCCTTCACGTTGTATTGCTTATCGTGCAACACCGCGTTGTTGGCATCCAGGATGCGCACGCCAATCGCGTCCGAACCCTTGGCGGCCACCGTTAACATGTACTTGCCCTCTTCCTCCAGTTTCATGATGTGGATGTGTTTTTCCACGCGATCCATCGTGTGATGAATGCTTTGTACTTGTTTGCCGGCTTGGTCTTCGATGGCGATGGTGTACCAGCCATACCCCAATTCGCTGAAATTGTAGGGGCGAATAAAGCCATCTGTTTGGCGCAAGGTTTCTTGAAAGACCGTTTTGCCCTCTTGGTTGGCGATGGTGACGGCCACGTTGCCCGTGCGATTTGACTTGTAAAACAACTTGAACAGCTTGCTGCCTTTAGCACGCGTTACTGCAACAGACGAAACTGCGGTGGGTTCCTCTGTACCATTTGCGAACGCCAGTGTTGTGCAACACAACACGGCCATAATACCTACTGTAATTTTTTTCATAACCTGAACCTTTGCCCTTATGACGGTCGGTCGTGACAAAAAGTTACAGTCGGTTTTGTTAATTACCGTTAATAATCCGTGAAAATTGTTAAGCTAACATTTATCGTTGCCGGTGTGCAACTTAATTGAGGTGGAATACGTCTTTAGACTTTTCTGCGTGTTGCTGCAGTTGGTGCCGGTACCGCAACCGAGACAACAGAAACGATTCCTTCTTTTCAGTATCCAAGGCCACAAACTTCAATTTCTCGGCAAAATCAAAATTCAATTCGTTGGCCAAGTGGTAAACCGAAAGCGATTTAACCTTCACATCGGTACGCGCGGAGTTCGAAAGTGAACAGTAGGTGTCCACCAAGCGGGCACTGATGGGCTCGTGCATGTCAATATTTTCCAACCGCACATCGCCTCCGGGATAAAGTTTGTCTTTGTACGTGCGGTACAACTTGTCCATCCAAAAAAGATCAATACCCCGAACGATGATGTCAGACTCGCCCCCGCTGTATTTTTTGAGTACGCTTTCCAGCTTCACCAGCGAGCCGCGCTTTTCGGTGTTCATGGTGTGGTTAAAATAGATGCCAAACGAAATATCTCGTGTCTCCGCCTCGTGGAGCAACTGTTTGTAGCGCGGTTCGAAAATATGCAGCGGCACGAGTTCCCCGGGCAGCGGGAAAATCGACAACGGAAACATGGGTATCAAAACGACTTCGTCCACCATTCAACCTCTTGGGGTTAAAAACACGTGCGAAGGTAAAAGGTTATGCCGTGACCAAATAATGCGGTTCCAGCCCAAATTCACCCACCAGCCGCTGGCGTCCGGGCAAAAAGCCCAAATTAATCAAAAACGAAAACCCCGCCACCTCTCCGCCCAAGCGCCTCACCATGGCCGCAGCGGCCAGGGCGGTGCCGCCCGTAGCGAGCACGTCATCGTGTATGAGCACATTCATGCCTTTGTGTATGGCGTCTTCATGCATTTCTAATGTGGCCGTTCCATACTCTAAGGCGTAGTCCTCTTTGATTTTCCGGTAGGGCAATTTACCCGCCTTGCGCACCGGGATAAACGGCACGTTGAGCTCTTGGGCTACCAGCGAACCAAAAATGAAGCCGCGGGCCTCTACGGCCACCAGCGCATCCACCGGTTTGCCCATGTGCGGAGCGGTCAGTGCTTCCACCACTTTTTTACGCATGCCCGGCTGGGCCAGCAGGGGCGTGATGTCTTTAAACACAATGCCCGGCTTTGGAAAATCCGGGATGTCGCGCAGCAAGTGGAGGAGGGAAGCTTGTAGGTTCATGGTGAATAAACCGCCAAACTAAAGTTTACGCTTCTACTTTCAAAAGCCTGTTGCTTTAACAACGGCTAGGCAATCGCCAGGATGGCTTCCGTTTGTCCCTGAAAAACAAAGGATTCGCCCACGCGCTTGCCCAGCAGGCTTTTCCCCACGGGCGACTGGGGCGAGACTACCCAATACGAGGTACCATCCACGTATGCAGCACCCATACTAATGGCCACGAAAAAGTGATGATGCGAAGACCGCACAAGGCTGCCCGGGACGACCGATGTGGTGGGTGTTTCGGGGCCAATGGCGCGAAGGGCCTCCCGAAGTTTTTTCGCTTCTGCCAGTTGAAGCGATGCGTTTTCCTGTTGCAGATGGGCAGCCGCGCGGCCGGTCTCGTATTTGTCGCCCATAGCGCTTTTCTGCTCGGTTTGTGCATCCCGCGCAGCCTGGTCAATTACCTCATGCAACCGTTGCAGGCGGTCGGCCACCAGTTGTTCGCACCGTGCCAGAAGTTCCTGTTTGATGGCTTGCGTCATGGCGGCATTTACTTGCGCCAGGTCTTCTTTTTGCCATCAAACCAATCGCTCTTCTTTTCCTTTCTCGACTCAAACCAGTCTTTCTTCTTTTCGCGTTTGCGCTCATCGGTTTTTCGATGCTCAGCCGGTTTGTCACCGGTGATCTCGATGCGCACCATGCGGCCTTTGTATTCAAACCCGTGAAGGTGTTGGTGCACGGTTTGCGTGAGCGACTTGTCGACTTCAAAAAAGGAATAGGCACCCTTTACCTCAATTTTGCCAATGTCTTTGCCTTTGATGCCCGTGCGGTCGCAGATCAGCCCCAACAAACGGCCTTTGTCGAGCCCGTCCATCTTTCCTAAGTTGATGAACAGCCGGTCGCCTGTGATGAATCGGTCGGTATAGCCGCCCTCTTCGCTTTTCCCCGACCGGTTTAAATCGGGAGCCCCCCGGTAGTAGTCCAGCAAGTGGTTAAACTCCAGCGAGGTGAATCGCTTGATGACGTCTTCTTTGCTGAGCGGCATCAGCTCTTCGTACACGGCCGGCAGCAAGTCCTTGATCTCCTCTTCCACCACATTTACGGCACGCAGACGCCCGACCAGTTGCAACAACCTGCGCTGGCAGATTTCTTCGCCCGTGGGCACTTCTTTCTTTTCAAAACGCGCCTGCACCACTTTTTCGATTTGGCGGATCTTACCTACTTCCCGTTTGGTGATGACGGCAATGGAAATACCTTTTTTGCCCGCGCGGGCTGTGCGGCCGCTGCGGTGCGTGTAAAACTCAATCTCATCGGGCAGGTTCAGGTGTATAACGTGCGTGATGTTGCTCACGTCAATGCCTCGGGCTGCCACATCGGTGGCCACCAGCAACTGTAACGTCTTGTTCTTAAAACTGCCCATCACCTTATCGCGCTGTTGCTGGGTCAAATCCCCGTGCAGGGCGTTGGCGTTGTAGCCATCGCGCATCAGGTTTTCGGCAATGCGTTGCGTATCCAACTTGGTGCGGCAAAAGATCACCCCAAAAATATCAAAGTTATAGTCGACAATCCGCTTCAAGGCATCGTAGCGGAAGCGGTCTTCCACCACTACATATTGATGTTCGATGTTTTCATTGCCTTGGTTTTTGTTGCCCAGCGTAAGTTCCACGGGGTTGTTCATGTACGCCTGTGCAATGGCGCGTACCTCGCGCGGCATGGTGGCGGAAAACAGCCAAACGTTTTTGGTGTCGGGCGTATCGGCCAATATCTGGTCGATGTCTTCCTTAAAGCCCATGTTCAGCATCTCATCTGCTTCGTCCAGCACCACGTACTTGATGGTTTGGATGCGCACCACGTTGCGGTCCATCAAATCCATCAGGCGGCCGGGTGTGGCCACGATGATGTGCGCCCCGCGTTTTATCTTTTTGATTTGCTCGGAGATGCTGGCCCCGCCATACACCGCCACAATGTTCAACGACTTGGTATTGCGGCTAAACTTTTCCAGGTCGGTGGTGATCTGCACACACAACTCGCGCGTGGGCGCCAGCACCAGGGCTTGGGTGGTGGAATCTTTTGTATCGATGATTTCGACCAGCGGCAAACCAAAGGCGGCTGTCTTGCCGGTGCCCGTTTGCGCCAGCGCGACTACATCGGTATTGCCTTTGAGCAACAAGGGGATGGCTTTCTCTTGAACGGGCGTGGGGTTTTCAAAGCCAAGGCCTTGAATGGTTTCGAGGATGGCGCTGGACAGGCCCAACGCTTGAAAAGATGACATGAATTGATAAATTAATCGGCAAAGATACCGATTAATTGCCGGATGCCGACACGCCCAAAGAATCATTGGGTGGGCCATACCCGTACTTGCCTTTTCCCACCTATCTTGCGCCCTTTCGTTGAAATTCGGCTATGAAAATGATTTTGGCAGAACTGCTCTCCATCGGGGATGAACTTTTGTACGGGCAAACACTGGACACCAACTCGCACTGGATGAGCGTGGAACTGAGCAAAATTGGCGTGAAAGTAATTCGGAAAACCACCGTGGGCGATGTAGATTCCGAAATCCTGAAGGCCTTTGCGGAAGCTGAGCAACGGGCCGACATCGTGTTGATTACCGGAGGCCTGGGCCCCACCAGCGATGACCTGACAAAACCTTGCCTGGCCACCTACTTCCAATGCGGCATGGCCATGAACGAAGAGGCCCTGGCCGAAGTCACCGCCTTTTTCAAAAGCCGTGGGCGCGAGCTGACCGAACTAAACCGCTTGCAAGCCATGCTGCCAACCGCGTGCGAAAAGATCACCAACCCCATTGGCACCGCACCGGGCATGTGGTTTGACCGGGGCGAAAAAATCTTCATGTCCATGCCGGGGGTGCCACACGAAATGAAAAAGATGATGACCGACCGCGTGCTGCCCCGCATTCAAAAAAAATTTGCGCTCCCCATCATCCACCACAAAATCATCCGTACCATCGGCTTGGGCGAATCGTTTTTGGCCGCCAAAATCGAAGCCTGGGAAAAGGCCTTGCCTCCTCACATCAAGTTGGCTTATTTGCCCAGCCTGGGGGAAGTTAAGCTACGCCTGACGGGCATGGGGCAATCGTATGAATCACTTCGCCAAGAAACGGACGCGCTGGCCGAGACGTTGAAAGAACGCATCGGTCAGTTTATCTATGGCTATGGCGAAGAGCCGATCGAAGTAACCATCGGCAACATGCTGCGCGACCGCCACCTTACGTTGTCCATTGCCGAGAGCTGTACGGGTGGCTATCTCTCGCACCTGATTACCAGCGTACCGGGCAGCAGTGCCTACTTTGTGGGCAGCATGGTTCCGTATGCCTACGAAGTAAAAATGCGCCAACTGGGCGTGAAGCCCGAGGTGCTCGAAAAACACGGGGCCGTGAGCGAACCCACCATCATTGAAATGGCCAACATCGTGCGCGCAAAATTCAACACCGATATTGGCGTGGCCACCAGCGGCATTGCGGGCCCCGGGGGCGCCACACCCGAAAAACCGGTGGGGTTGGTGTGGATCGCCTACTCCGACAAGTACAAAACCGTTACGCGAAAACTGCAACTCACACAAGATCGCTCCATGAACATCCGGTTGGCCAGTTCGTCTGTGCTAAACCTGATCCGCCAAAATCTTCCGTAGCCGCCACTCAAATACCTCCATTGGCGCGTTTCAATCGTTGGCGTAAAACGTTACCTTTGGGGTTCAAAATTCTTTGTCAATGGCACAGGTAGAATTGATCATGCCTAAAATGGGCGAAAGCATCATGGAGGCTACGATATTGAACTGGCTGAAAAAACCGGGCGACAAGATCGAGCAGGATGAAAGCGTGCTGGAAGTAGCCACCGACAAGGTTGATACCGAAGTGCCCTCCACCCATGCGGGCGTATTAAAAGAAATTCTCGCCAAAGAAGGCGATGTGGTAAAAGTAGGCAAGCCCATTGCCATTTTGGTTACGGATGTGGCCGCAGAAAAAAGCAATGGCAGCGCCCCCACCCCCCAACAACCCAAGGCCATGGCCAACGAAGCCGCTGTGCCGGTGGTGACGGCCCCTTCCAACGGCCATGGGCATGCCGCGTTCAAAAATACCAATCGGTTTTACTCTCCCTTGGTCAAGAGCATCGCCAAACAGGAAAACATTGCCGTGGCGGAACTGGAAGCGATCAGCGGCAGCGGCATGGAAGGCCGCGTAACCAAGAAGGACATTTTGGCCTACGTGCAGCAACGCAAAACCGGCCAGGCCATCGCGCGTACGCCAACCGCCTCTGCCACACCACGGGTGCCCGCCTCCATCAGCGCGGGTGACGAAATCATTCAAATGGACCGCATGCGCAAGATGATTGCCGAGCGCATGGTG
>JALONI010000045.1 GCA_025455015.1 Cyclobacteriaceae bacterium
TACAGACACCTACTTTTGCTTGGCGGATGAACAGGAAAACCGGCAAGTACTACACAACTTAAAAGAAAATTCTGTCCAACTAATAGGGGGTTAGTACACGGAATGAAGTTTGGTCAGATAGGTTTTATTGATAATGGTGCTGCGATGGACTCGAACGAAGCACTTCGGATCAAGTTCACTTTCGATGGACTTTAAGGAACGGTATAATACGTGTTTAAAATTTTCGCCAACGATAGATATACACTTGTCATCTGCCTCAATCCAATAGATATTTTCTATAGCCAATATGGTTGAAATGTTTCCGTTCTTGATGGTCAGCTCTCGTAAGTAGGTTTCGGCCGAAATCGGTTTTGCTAGTTCAGGTTCAGTCTGCTTTTCACTTTTTGTTCTGACCAAAATACCTGCCCCTACAAACCCAGCATAACAAAGGGAGTTGATGACAATGTTATTGGTAAGAATATTTTGCAGCCAATTGTTTTGCTGGTCCACGCAGCCATACAGCGCACTCATCAAAAAAGAGATAGAGAAGTAAATAAATACTTGATTAAGTATTACCGCGGCAAGTCCGCCACCAACAGTTATGCTCCAAAATTTTCCGGTATTAGAAAAATGCGAATTAGCATATTCAAAAATATACGGGCCACTCAATGTCCAGAAGATGGCACCACTGAAAAGGATAATGCCCAGACGAGTAGTACAAAATTGCTGAAAGGCCAGTTGGATGAAAATGCCCGCAACGGCAGAGCAAAATAAAATAATAGCCACAGCGAGCAACGCTCTCTTGAAATCCGTTAACGAAAAGGCTTTTTGATAGGGTTGAATAAGCGTAGTCATCGCTTCAAATTAAGCAAAAATGGTTACTTGAAAATTCCCCAATCTGTTAAGAAGTTGTTAATAGATTTGGACAAATGTAATAATTGGCCGTGCACCAAAATCAACACCTCCTATTATAAGCCATCGTATTTCTAAACCCGAACCAATCGAATTCGTTGATATATTAAAAGATGCTCTAAATGCCTCTAAATCCTATGTTATATAGATCAAAAAAATGAATGTGGACTATCTATATGATTTGAGTATTTTAACCACAGGACTCTTCTGCGGGTTAATGATGACTTTAGTGTTTGTTTTCCAGAGGCAGTGGGACTTATTGGATGATGAAACCTACAAAAATACGTTTCGGATTTTTTTACGAACAGCAAAAGGTCATTGGTTGATTACAATCTTGGTCGTGTATTCCTTCATCGTTCCGATTGTTATAGGCTTAAAAGAAATTGAAACTACTCAAGGTATAGTGAGGCTACTGGCAGGCATAATTTTTTTTACAGGTTGTTTCGTGGTAACGTTTCTATTCAACTTACCAATCTACAACACAATAATTAATTCCTCAAATGAGGAATTAAAGAATCCGAAGGAAATAAAAAAGCGATTCTACATACTTAATATCATTAGATTTTTATCTTCATTAATAACTTCATTGTTATTAATTTTCGGACGTTAAAACCTGACGAAACAAGTTGATAACAATAGTTTTTTACAGCTTTGCGTTTTTTTGATAGTCCTTATACAAGGCTCAACTCGCATTATGCTTTTTCTTCATTTCACAACATGATCGTTCTCAGGATTGGTGAATAGCGTTTGGCCATTCTGTTCTTTCATCCGTACCAAAAATATTCCCGTTACCGATCCAACGCTTAGTCCTGCCAAAAGTCCGCCAATGACACCCATCATAATATTAAATGTTAAACTAGTCTGCTCTGTAGGAAGAGAAGCAAACAAGTAAATCCATCCTAAACCCAAGCCCCAACCTAATGCGTTTGCTATAATCCATTTATATGCCGCCTCTGCATATTGTCTTAACGAAAACCATTGAGCAAGCCCAAATACCGAACCCAACACTAATCCGCTTCCAATACTCAGCACTGCAAAAACAATGGGGTCTTCAAAGTCAATACTTGAAGTTGGAGTAACATCATTATTTGAAATAAAAAATAAGGAGGGCAACATGCCTAAAAACCAACCTAGTACTGAAACAAGCACCGTATAAAACACCCATTCTCTTTTCGGCAGCGCAGCAAATTTATCTTTTAGAACATGCCACTGAAAAGTGCCTAATAAGTAGCCTTCCATAGAGCCTGCTATCAACATACAGAGCAGCACAAAAAATTTAGCCGGTAAAGTTTCTGGCTCTCCTATGATGGTATTCACTGCGAATGCAATAGCGCCCGCAATACCTATCCCGATAAGCTCTCCTGACGCGCAATAAATTGTCCATTTACGCCAAAGTGCAAACTTGTCTAGTGCCGATTTCATTGGTTAGCTGTTTAAGTGTTTGTTCTTACGTGCTAGTGGAACTAACAACTAAGAAGGAAATAAAGCACTTGGTTATGGATTGTTGTTACGATTGCTAAGCACATACCCCATACTTACCCCTCCATAAAAAGGTAAAATTCCAATGTCTGGCAACGTGGTCAATCCTAATTTATTCGAATCATATTGAAACCCGGCTATTACGTTGACGTTCCAGCGTTCCCTAAAATAGGTAGAAGAGAAACCGAGTTGCAGCCGCATATATCGCTGATGAAACCAACCATCAACAGGCCCATTGAATGACGCTGGAGAAGAATGTAGGTCGTTAAAAGCAGCTTTAACATAGTCGCTATGCCAAATATGAACCCATGGGCGATAGTCGATGCCGATATGTGGAGCCAACACCCACTTGCTTCCGTAGTGACCCGGGTAGAAATCCAACTTAAAACCTGTGTTTATATAACGACCATTGATATCCTCTGAACGATGAAAACCCCAACTCACCCCGGACAATATTTTAAATGAATTATTGAATTCAAAAATTGTTCCCGCACCTACGCGCACATCTATATCAAATCCTTTCTGTGAAAATAAAGGCATGGTAACGCTGCCCACTAAGGCGACTGGGCGATTGTTCCACGTAAAGCCTGAAGGACTACTTAAATAGTCGGCACTGACATTCATGCCTGGATTAGCATTAACACCAGCGCTCACCACCTGAGCATTCGGATACAGTAAGCCCCAGTAGTTTTGAGCAAGCATCATCTGGTTTGTTGCTGCAAGAAGTAGTAAAGACAAAAGCATTCGCTTCATATCAGTACTCGTTTAAAAAGTTTTTGATCTCGGTTATTACTGTAGGAAACTGTTCCATGTTCATACGGTGACCAGCATTTTTTATTTCTATCACACGCGCATTGGCGAAATGAGGCTGTGAGTATGTCACTTGCATTTGATAACCTAATGAACTGCAAGAGCCTCCAAGAATCAATACCTCAGACGTGTAGCCTAAGATACCGTTTCGAAAATCGTAAGTAAACCCACTGATCGGATTGCCTAATCGTTTACTTCGAACATATTCAACAAAGCCTCCCACACGATGGATCGGCCACTCAGGCGGGTTGTTTCCATCGCAGTGATAGCCGCTCGTCATCGTGCTGCGTAGGATCATCATGGCTCGGTAGTCTATTTGCGCATGACCTTGCGGTGAAATAGCCTCTCCATGTCTCGCAAGATTATTCCAGGTTTCGTCAAAGTAACTGAAGTCCACAATTGTCTTGAACAATTGCTGCATGTCATCTCCAGTCAAAGGCATGGGTTCGATTAATAACAACTGAGCTACGTTCGTGGGACGAGCAGAAGTGTAGAGCGTGGTCAGCCCCCCGCCCCACGAATGTCCGAGGATCGTGACCGGAAGTTGAGGTGAATAGATTTCCTTCATGCGGTCAATTTCCTCCACCGCGGATTCGAGCGTGAATTCTTCTTCCGATATCCGCTCCGAAAGGCCGCAACCGCGTTGATCCCAGATAACAACGTAATATCGATCGGACAAGCTCTCGCAAATATTCCGGTAGGCCCGTGTATCTGAATAACTTCCGTGCAACACAAACAATACTGGATTGGCAGAATTGCCGAAGGTGCGCACATGAATAAGCCTTTGGTGCCCGGCTACATTCACGGTGACGCGGGGAAGATTACCGTCCTGATCGACAGTAGGCGGAACAAGCACACCCAAGTCATTGATGTCTTGGCAAGCAATAAAGATTACTACAAAAAACCAGCAGCAGATATATTTCATACACCAGATTTAAATGTGCCAAACTAATTTCATCGCACATTAAAAACCTTGACGGAAATCATTAAATCAAGTGACTTTGAATTTATTGCGCACACCGCTCAAAGTTTCCGGTGACATGCCTAAGGCTTCAGCAATGTATTTTAATGATACACGCTGAAAGAGTTCTGGCCGGAGCTCCATGGCCATCTGGTAGCGCTCCTCCGGGCTTTGCGTGGCCATGGCTTGACTGAACTGCATGTAACCAGCCGCTACCCGTTCGGAGATTTTGAGTGCCATCGCTTCGTACTTGGGACATACCTTATAAAGTTCGTGCAGCTTACTTTTACGGATAACCAGGAGTTCTGTCTTTTCCAAGGCCTGCACGTAGGCTTGGCTGGGGACGTCATCGTTAAAACTTGGATAGTCGGTGAAGAAAGTGTTTTCAAAAATAATGTCGAATGTTTTTTCTTCAATTCCCTTTACGAAGTAATAGCGCAAACTTCCCTTATTGATAAAAACAACAAAGTCGCAAACTTTCCCTGCTCTTAATAAGAGCTCATTCTTTTTCAATATAAGTGGTTGAAAGTAGTCATCAATAAGTGCCAGCTCGTCCGCTGTAAATTCCACAAGTTGGGCGCAGTGGCCTTTTATAGATGATAAAGTCATTGACATTATTCTTTCCAAATTTGATGAAAAAAGAAGGTGATTATGTCTCCACAAAAGTATTCAAAAATGGAATGGGTTAAGTTTGGTTTTGAATCTCCAAATCAAATAAATAAACGATTGCTACTGACAAGGAACCTGATAGGGCAAACAAAGCTTTTAAACTTGGTTGCAGCGATTATGTCATTTTCTTTGAAAAGTTGAAAACTTGGTAAGATTCTGAAGAAAATGATTTCGCTTTTTGACCAGTTATGTCTATCAAAGTTAACAAATCGAATCTATCTTTTCTTTACCTTAATGGAGTTGAGAAGAAGTCGGTTAGCTTAGTTTCAAATTTGTTTCCTTGCTTCGATAGTTGTCGGTTGTGACCGCAATTTTTGGAGTGTGTGATTTTTAGATTATTAGGCATGATATCTTCTTTAAATCCTTTAGAAATAAGTTCGAAAATTGTACAGAGAGGGCGACCAGTCCTCTTGGCGCTTGCCAAGAGGACTTTGTTTATGCGATTCGCGGTCTACATATTACAAAGCTTATCCACCCTGCCCTCGGCCATCAAGGCCTTTTTCTTGGAGCTGGCCCCCTTTGTCACATCCAAGGGTGCGGTTCAGTTTCCGCTGGATCACCCTCTGCCTGCAAAACTAATCTGTCGGATGGTCAGATTCCGCGTGGCCGAAAACATCGCCAATGCCCGCCTGAAGGCGGCCGCCAAAAAAAAGCGCTAGCGCAAGTCTGCCGGGCCCGTCACCGTGTTTGCAAAAATTTTCGCCAGTCGCGCAACAAGGCTATCAGATCGGCTGTGGCCACCGTTGATTTTTTTTCGCCAAACGAATACAGGATGTTGGTTTTGCGGGCAAACACCTCCAGCAGCACGGCATCGGAGCCCAGGTGGCATTTGCGCACCTTGCCCGACTGCACCTGCGCGATCAACCGAAGCGCGCGTTGAGCGGCCGCCACATCGGGCAGCGAGTGGGCCAAATCGGCCAGCATGGCGTGCGGTGCCTGCACGTGCAGCAAGGCGCGTGGCTCTTCCTCCGCCCACACCTTCTTCCACTCAAACTGATAGTGCATGGTCATGGTCTTATCGTTTTCGGTTCCAATCGCGCGGAAAGGCCGAGGCCACCGTGCCGTCATCGCGCACGTAAAACTGGATGATCCAACCCTCACTGCATTTCCCTTCATACAGATCACCACTCACCGCTCGCCTGGTTTGATACGCCCGCAGGATTTCTTCCTTCGTTTTGGCCTCGCTCCAGTTTTCCGGAAAGAAGGTGGAAAAGCCCCCGTTGCTCACCTTGGCCACCCACCGGCCGTTGGTGCTCTTTATCTTCACCTTGGCTTTGAACACCTGGTTGGGCCCGTTTTGGCGCGTGCCTTCCACCAGTTGCGCAGTTTTGTAGACCGTTACCGCCCGCAGGTGGTGGCAGCCTACGGCTTTCCCCTGCCGGTTGATTTCGCCCTGGAAAATGTGACGCTCGGCTTTGGCGGTGATGATGTTCTGGCCCGAGGCCATCGAAGCCCAAAGCAGCATCCCTATCCATGCCACTTGCTTCATCAGAATTCAAAGTTGGGGTTTTGCCAGCTCATGACGATCTCCGCCAGGTAGGTGGCTTCCGCGGTGCGCGCCCGCATCTCCAGCCGTCCTTCGATTTGAAAACCCAGCGAAGCATACAGCGCCAAGGCAGGGGCGTTGTCCTCGCGCACCATCAGTTCCACTTTGCCAACGGTGGGGTGATGCAGGGCTATCTCTTCCAGCAGGATCGTCATCAGTGTGCGGCCGCGCTTTTGATGTTGAAAGGCCGGATGTACCGCCAGCAGCAGATCGCAGAGAATATGTTTGTTTTGGTCGGCTTGCGCCCGATGACAGAGCACACAGGCCACCCGCTCATCAACTCCTTCGGGGTGATCCATCACCAAACAAAAACCGTTGTGGAGTGACTTGCGCAAGGCTGTTTCCACATCCGTGAAAGCGATCTCGTCCGGCAAGCGCGGCAGCCCGCCTCCGCTCGCCACGGTGCGAAGCAAGCGGAGCAGGGGTTGCGCGTCAAGTTCAGTAGCCATGCGAATGTGCATACGCCAAAAGTAAACAGAACGCGAAGGAAAACAGCATGGCCGGGGACCTTGAACTTGCCGCTACTTGGCATGCCTTACCCCACCCGGCCCCGGGGTGAGCCTGAGCGCGTCACGCACAGTATCGCAGAGGCAATCCCTACAGGTTGGGCTGCGGGGTAGTGCGCAAGTAAGGTTTTACCCGCGTGTGGCCCTTGGGAAAGCGAGCGGGTATTTCCTCGTCCTTGATGGCCGGGGCAATCACCACGTCTTCGCCTTGCTTCCAGTTGGCCGGGGTGGCTACGCTGTACTTGGCCGTTAGTTGCAGGCTGTCAATCACGCGCAGGATTTCGTCAAAGTTGCGCCCCGTGGAGGCCGGATAGGTGATGGTCAGTTTCACTTTTTTGTCGGGCCCGATCACGAACACCGAACGCACGGTGAACTTGTCGTTGGCGTTGGGGTGCACCATGTCGTAGAGGTTGGCCACGGCAAACTGCGGATCGGCAATCAACGGGAAATTGACTTGGGTGTGTTGGGTTTCGTTGATGTCGCCAATCCATCGGTCGTGTGAATCCAGCGGGTCTACGCTCAGTGCCAGCACTTTCACATTTCGTTTGTCGAACTCGGCCCGCAGCTTGGCTACGGCACCCAGCTCGGTGGTGCATACGGGGGTAAAGTCAGCGGGGTGCGAAAAGAGCACCCCCCAGCTGTCGCCCAGCCATTGGTGAAAGTGGATTTTGCCTTCGGTGGTATCGGCCACAAAATCGGGGGCCAGGTCTCCTATTCTGATTGCCATAGCGTGTATGTTTTGAGTTTTGATGAAATAACCTTACAGCCGTGCAAGGTATAAAATATTTAAAATCTATAGGGTTTGTAGATATTTGCATCGGCCCATTGCCCTCGCGCGCGGTGGGCAGGCCTTATTTTTTCAGCTCTCGCTGCCGTTTCAGCATTTTTTCCAGCGTACTGCCCTCCAGGATTTTGAGGGTTTGGTCGCGCACTGCGATAAAACTGTCGCGTATGCCGCAGGTTTTTTCTTCGCGGCATTCCTCGCACGGCTCATAGTAGTTGAGTGACACACACGGCAGCATGGCAATGGCTCCATCCATCAGCCGGATGATCTCAATCATGTTCACTTCGGATGGCTTTTTATACAAATAGTATCCTCCCCCCTTTCCTTTTTTGCTATGTAAAATCTTGGCGTTGCGCAGCTCCAACAAAATGGCTTCTAAAAACTTTTTGGGGATGTTTTGTTCATCGGCTATTTCTTGGATGTGGACGGGGCCTTGTTGGTATCGGTCGGCCAAATAAACCAATGCATGAATGGCGTACTTGCATTTTTTCGAAAGCATGGAGCAATTTATGGTTTTTTACCGAATGGCGGGTATTGCTATTTTTGCGTTTCGCCAGCCGAGGTAGCTCAGGGGTAGAGCAGCTGATTCGTAATCAGCAGGTCGTGGGTTCAAATCCCATCTTCGGCTCAACCAATTTGTTGATCCAATAACACAGACGGGTGTGGGTCGGGCCTGCTGTAGGCGGGGGTTCATATCCTGCCTCCGGTCTTTTTCGCGCACCTCTGCTCACACATGATTGTAGCCAAACCACGCGCCAGCACCCTGTTTTCGTTTGGGACTTTTACCCTGTTGGGCACAGCCGCCCTGGCCATGAACGTATCGGTGCTGGTGTCCACCCCTTCGCCACGGTGGTATACGTATGCGATTTTGGTACTGCTCGTGCCCCTTTTGGTGTTTGTGGTCATCCGCGTATTTCTGCGGTACAAGATCGTGCGGGCGGGAAACAACCAGCTTGAACTGTGTTTTCCGGTGCTGCGCAGGAAACACGCGTACAAGCTGGAACACGTGGCCCTTTGGCAAGAAAACGTGGTGCGAACGGGAAAAAACCGGGTGTACAAAGAGCTGGCTATCCGGTTTGCCGATGGCCGGACGTTGAAAATGGGGCATCAGGAAATCACGGAATATCCGCGGCTGGTGGCTTATTTGGGTCAAAAGATCCCCAAAAAACGCGGTGGCTTGGGCAAGTAAGTTGGGAAAAAGCGGCCAGCATGTTAGCTTTGCAGCCCTCGAAAGCCGGACAGACGAGTCCGGAGGAAGGAGTTAGGAAATGTCTAGCCCAGGTGGTGAACCTGCCTGCCGGCAGGCAGGATTGGTAGACACGCTACTTTGAGAGGGTAGCGGCCCAAAAGCAAAAAGACTCAATGCTTTCTGACGGTCGGTCGAAAGCAAAAATGGAAATGTTGAAATGTCTAGCCCAGGTGGTGAAATTGGTAGACACGCTACTTTGAGGGGGTAGTGCCGCAAGGTGTGCTGGTTCGAGTCCAGTCCTGGGCACAAGAGAATTCAAAATTTTAATATTCAACATTCAAAATTTTGAATGTTGGATTTTGAATTTTTGAATGTAGTCAGGCCGAAGTGGTGAAATTGGTAGACACGCACGTTTCAGGGGCGTGTGGCGCAAGCTGTGCGGGTTCGAGTCCCGCCTTCGGCACCATTCCTTGGTCTTCCCTGAGACCACAACAAAACAACTCTCGTTAAATCAACGGGAGTTGTTTTGTTTTTAGACCTATTCGGTTGGTCGTACCGAAGCACTCCGGGTTCGATACATCTTTTTATCCGGCTCGACCGCTGCGTGACCTTTTGTTTCCGGCAGCATTAGGAAATAAAAACATGAATCTTCATCGCCTGACCCCCGATGTGCCCACCAGCAGTATGGCGGACATCGCTTTTCTCTTGTTGACCTTCTTCCTGGTGACCACCACCCTGACCGAACACAAAGGCCTACCGCTGCTATTGCCCGAATGGCAACATGAACGACCGATCGTCACGCAGCATGACCGCGACATCTATTCCATCATGATCAACCGCGACAACGCCTTGTTGGTAGAGGGCGAACGAAGAGAATCGATGAACGGTCTTCGCGATGACATCAAACACTTTCTGCTACATCATCCGCATCCCGCGAAAGCGGTGGTATCCATCAAAACGGACCGAGGGGCTACATACGAGGCATTCATTCAGGTGTTGGACGAAGCCGAGGCCGCCTATGTGGAAATCTATGCGCAACGGTGTCAATTATCGCCTGAGGCGTTTAGGCGATTGGACCTAACCCGAGCCAACGACAAACGGGTGTACGACCGCGCCCGGGCCGGATGGCCCAAGAACATCTCGCTCGCCCATTAACATATTTTGGCATGGGGTATATTCCCTATATTGCCCGTTCAAATTTCCGCGAACATGGCCGCAGACCTCTCGTCACCTCCCAAAAAAAGCCGACTCACATGGTATATCATCATCGCGTTGATCATCGGCATTGGGCTGGGCTTTGCCCTGAACAAAACTTACCTCAGCGAATACAACCAGCGTTTGGAAACGGCTGAAGCGCAGTTAAAGACAGCCCACGCGCAGTTGGCAACCGCTACCGACAGCGTGGGCCGCACACACGCAGAGGCGATGAGAAAACAAGCTGCCGAAGAAAAAAATGCCGTCTTGTTGGCGCGCGACAAAGCGGTGGAGCCATTTTCACTGTTGGCCGATATCTTTCTGCGCTTAATCAAGATGATTGTGGCACCATTGGTTTTCACTACGCTGGTGGTGGGGGTGGCCAAGTTGGGCGACATCAGCGCTGTGGGCCGCATTGGCGGAAAGACGCTCCTGTGGTTTGTCAGCGCTTCGCTGATGAGCTTATTGCTGGGCATGGTGATGGTCAACCTATTCAAACCGGGTATTGCCATGAACTTACCCCTGCCCGAAACCAATGAAACGGGCATCCAGGCGGTGGGCCTTTCGCTGAAAACGTTTTTGTACCACGTGTTTCCCAGCAGCGTGGTGGAGGCGATGGCGAAAAACGAAATTCTCCAGATCGTGGTGTTTTCCCTCTTCTTTGGCGTGGCCACAGCCGCCATTGGCGAACCGGGCAAAGTGGTGATCAAAGCGATGGATGCCATTGCGCACGTGATTCTGAAAGTAACGGGCTATGTGATGAACTTCGCCCCCATTGCCGTTTTTGGCGCTATGACGGCCGTAGTGGCCAAGCAAGGCATCGGCATTCTCAAAACCTATTCCATTTTTATTGGCGAATTCTATTTCAGCCTGGCCCTGCTTTGGCTGCTGTTGATCGCAGCAGGCTTTTTGGTTATCCGCGGACGGATCGTGGAGTTGATCAAACGCGTGAAGGAACCCATCCTGCTGGCCTTTAGCACTTCGAGCAGCGAAGCGGCCTTCCCAAAAACGATGGATGAACTACAGCGTTTTGGCTGCAAAGACAAGATTGTCAGTTTTGTGTTGCCGCTGGGCTATTCGTTCAATCTGGATGGCAGCATGATGTACATGACGTTTGCTTCGCTCTTCATCGCACAATCGTATAGGATCGATTTGCCCTTGGCCACGCAAATCAGCATGCTGTTGGTGCTGATGGTGACCAGTAAAGGTATTGCCGGTGTGCCGCGTGCTTCGCTGGTGGTCATTGCCGGCACCCTCGCCACGTTCAACATCCCCGAAGCAGGGTTGGCCCTTTTACTGGGCATCGACCCTTTGTTGGACATGGGACGTAGCGCTACGAATGTTGTCGGAAACAGCGTGGCCACGGCTGTGGTGAGCAAATGGGAAGGTGAGCTGGGCCCGGGACAGAAGGAGTGAACGCCTTTTGCTGACTTTTGGCCATGCCATGCCGGCAAAAATGACCATACGATAGTCACCATTCCTGTGCCCGACCATAAAGAACTTAACATGGGCACGCTTTCATCCATCATGCGGCAATCAAAGCTTCCAAGGGAGCTTTTTGAAGCTCAATAACCACGCCCCCGTTGGCGAACCTATTTTGCGTAATTTTGTTCTCTTCAAAACACCTTTGTTATGCTCACCGCTGCCCCCAAACAGATACACATCTACCTCGAGTCGAACCCCAACCCCAACTCGTTGAAGTTTGTGATCAACGAAATGCTTGTGCCGGACGGCATGAGTTTCGATTTCCCTACGCCTGCCAGTGCCGAGGAGGCCCCGCTGGCGCAGGAACTGTTCATGTACCCGTTTGTGGAGCGGGTGTTCTACATGAGCAACTTTATCACCGTCACGAAAAAAGAAGGGGTGGAGTGGATTGAAATCCAAGACACGTTGAAGAAGCACATCAAGGGCTTTTTAGAAGCCGGTAAATTGATCCTCGATAAAAAGGCACCCCAGGCACCCGAGCAAGAGGAAACCGACACGATCAAAAAAATTAAAGCCATTTTAGACGAATACATCCGCCCGGCCGTGGAGCAAGACGGGGGCGCCATTACGTTCCACTCCTACCTCGACAAAAAAGTAACCGTGACGTTGCAAGGCTCTTGCAGCGGATGCCCCTCCTCCACCATCACACTCAAGGCAGGCATCGAAAATCTGTTCAAGCGCATGATGCCCGAAGAAGTGGAGACCGTTGAGGCACTTGGGTAAGATGAAGCTCGCGATCGCGTTCGTGTTCGTTGGCCTGGCTGCCGTGGCCAATGCACAAACAGTCAAGGTAATGAGCTACAACATCCGGCTGGATACCGAAGCGGACGGAGTGAACCAATGGGGAAAAAGATTCCACACGGTGGCCTCGCTGCTGGCCCGGTACGATCCTGACCTACTGGGTGTACAGGAGGCCCTCCACAACCAATTGGCGGATTTGCAAAAGCAAATGCCGCGCTACGTAATGGTAGGGGTGGGCCGCGAGGATGGAAAAGAAAAAGGCGAATATTCAGCCATTTTTTTCAAAAAAGATAAGTTCGAGGTAGTATCCCAACAGACCTTCTGGCTTTCCGAAACACCGGACGTACCGGGCAGTAAGAGTTGGGATGCGGCCATCACCCGCATCGTCACTATTGGTGTTTTTCGAGACAAAGCCACCCGCCAGGTATTCCTCTACGCCAACACGCACTTTGACCACATTGGCAGGCAAGCGCGGGAAAAAAGCGCGGAGCTGCTGAAGACGCACGTGAGCCATTGGCTGGCGCACGTAGCCGACCTGAGCAGCCAACGCGAGCCCGCCATCATCATCTCCGGAGACTTCAATGCCGAACCGACCGAGGCTCCCTATCAGCGTATGCTGGATGGCAATCCGGTAACCCTGTACGACTCGCGGCCTGCGGACAATACCACGGGCACCTTTTGTGGATTTGACGTAGGTAAAATGCCGTGCCGCGTCATTGACTACATTTTCCACTCCCGCGCGTGGAAGGCATCCGACTACCGCGTCATACAAGATCATAACGGAGTTTACTACCCGTCAGATCACCTGCCCGTGATGGTCACGTTGACGCGGCAGCCATAAGCCACTGCCCGCCTCTGTGGAAAGGTCTGGCGCCCTGCTACTTTTTGAGATGCCTATCCAAAAACTTCAAGACCTCCTCCGAAGCTTTGATGTTGCTTTCTTTTTTTAAAAATCCATGGCCTTCATCCGGAAAGATGACGTACTCCACCGGCACTCCGTTTTTCTTTGCCGCTGCCACTATTTCGTCTGACTCCACTTGTAGCACGCGGGGGTCGTTACTGCCTTGCAACACGATAAATGGCTTCTTGATTTTATCGGCATGGAAAAGGGGCGACTTGTTATACAGCGCCACCGAATCTTTCACCGGATCACCCATTTCGGTGTACAGCGCCACACGGAAGGAAGTCCACCACGGGGGTATGCTTTTGAGTGTGCGCAACCAGTTGGTGACGCCAAAATAGTTCACCCCCACACGGAACTCATCAGGCGCAAACGTGAGGGCGGCCATTACCATGTAGCCGCCATAGCTGCCACCGTAAATGCCAATTCGCTCGGCATCAACGTAATCAAGCGATTGCAAGTACTGCTTACCGGCAATACAGTCTTTCAAATCTTCATTTCCGTGGCGCTTGTCATCGGCTGCGTAAAAGGTTTTACCATAGCCCGAGCTACCCCGGTTGTTCACGCATAAAATAGCGTATCCGTGGTTGACGAGGTATTGATAGGCACTTGAGTAATTGAGGCGCGTTTGACCGCCCGGGCCGCCATGCACCTGCACCAGGGCCGGCACTTTTTGTCCTTTCGGGATACCCTTTGGCTTATACAACAATGCGGGTATCTCCAGGCCGTCAAAGGATTTGAACCGCACCACCTGACCCTCCACCAAATCATCGGGATCAATTTCCGAGCTAAGCGTGTTAGTCAGTTGCTTGATAACGCGCGTTTCAAAGTTGTATAAGTACAAATTCTGGGGCGACTTGGACGTGCTCACATAAAAGGTCATGAGCTTTTCGCTGTCAGAAATATTGACGCCCGTGACATCGCCAGGCGGAAGGCCTTCCAACTGCACCGGCTTGTCGCCTTGCGTTTGATCATAGATTTTTACCTGCGTGCGGGCATCGTTGTTGATGGCCACCACACGGTATTTGCCGGTGCGCGATTGGTAGGCAAACATGATGTCCCAGGGGGCTTCTTCCACCAGCTTTTTTTCGCCTGTAGCCAGATTCAAGCTCATCAACCGGGCAAACTCGCTGCCTTCATCCGTAAGGAAATAGAGCTGCGCGGCATCCAAACTAAAATATTGCGGGTTGTACATGGCATCGCCCTCGTGTTTTGACACGTGCTTGAGCTGTTTACTCTGTGTGTCAAGCAAATACATCTCATTGTTGTTGGTGGTCATGGACTTCGTGAGTGCCACGTAGCGACCATCAGCCGAGATGGCGGCAGGATCATACCCTTCGCGATTTTCATACATCAGCACGGACGAGAGCATGCTGCCTTCGCTGGGTTTATCCGACACGTCCACTTTGTACAAATCAAAAAACTGTTGATCGCGGCTGTTGGAGGTGTAGTACATCCACTTCCTGTCGTGGCTCCATCCGTAGAAGTTGGCCTTAGCCGTAGCGTCTGAAATAAGGTCGGTGGTGGTGCCGTTAGCCTGGCGAACAAAAATGTGGTCAATCTCATTGCCTCCTTTGTCCATGGTATAAACCACGCGCTCATCGGTCGGGAAATAGGAAGCCGGAAACACCGACTCTTGCGTAGATGATGTCAGTTGTCTCTTTTCCTGGGTGGTCAAATTCAGTTCAAAAGCATTGAAAATACCGGTTTCGTTTGAGCCCAACAGCACGTTGGACTCATCGGGCGAAAAGCCCGCGCTAAAGACATTTTTCACATCCATAAATTGTTGGATGGAGTATTGCTTCGGTGGCTTCTCAGCCGGGGGTGACTGACAGGACACTGCCAGCAAAAGCGAGGCGATAACGGCAAATGATCGTGTTTTCATGGCAACAGGGTAATGGAGGGAAACAAGGTACTCATTTTTGAGTCTTCTCGCTCCCGCGGATGCCATGGTCACGTGCCGTGGGCGTGTAGTGTGTACCGGGAAGGTCGTGCCTACGGGCTCACCAAATTGACCGACACATTGAAAAAAAGTGCATTGGACAAGTCATTTTCAAGGGCATAGGGCTGGTTGCCAAAGCCCCGGAAAAAATCACCATCGTCCACATTGAACGACCAGTTGTACCGAAGCCCGGCTTGCGCACTTACCCAAATAAAGTCTTTGAGCGAGCGCTCAAAAGTAAACCGAATGCGCAACTCGCTTCTGCGCAACTCGGGATTCATAATATTGTCAAAGCCACGCAACGATGAGAGGCGATACGTTTGTCCTTCCAACTCATATCCAAAAAAAGCCAGCGTACGGGCATTGAATGTCCTTCGCAGGTTGGCACGGGCCGGAAACACCGACTCCACCCCCCACTTGCGCGAGGGCGCTGTGTAGTTATACATGAACACGGGGATGTAATTAGCCTCCCCGATGCGATATGTGCGCGACACGCCAAACCCATACAACAGCCTGTCATGTTTTTTCCATCCGTAAATGACCGTACCGGATACCCGCGTGTAGGTGAGCGACTGAAAATCGGGCAAATAATAGTCACCATTCAGATCAAAGACCGATTGTGCGAAAATAAAATTCTTGTCGTTGAACGGCTTGAACACCGTGGCGGTAACGCCTGTGGTGCGAAGGCCGCGGTTTTGCAGGCTTCTTGCCAGCGGATGGTTTTCCGCCTTTTCGATCTGGTAGTTTGCCTCCCAATAGTTAATGCCCACATTGAGCAGGAGGTTGGTTTTTGAAATGACGGGGAAGTTGCTGCCCAGGCGGATGCCGTGCACAGCCTGCACGCGCAGTGGCTCCGCGACACCGATCAGAAGGTCGTGGCCACCCTGAAAGTCATACCCCAGCGAGATGAGTTTGTTGGGGCTCTGGTCAAATACCTTGGAGGTGCAGAAGCGCTTGGCATCACCCGCCAATTCGGCATCGGCATACATGCTAAAATCTTCCGCTACCACTGCGGTGTCGCCTTCTTGCCCTTGCGCGCCCAGCGCGAAGGCAAACACAAAAATGGATAGCCAGATACGCATGCCGTGATTATTTCTTTTTAACCACCACCCGCTTCCACACATCGGTGCGGCCAAACAAACTCACCCCAATGTAACCGCGCACATCAAGCGTATTGTCATCGGTCATGGTAATGGTGCAGGAGTAAGTACTGCCGCTTTCCGGGTCGTAGATGGTGCCGTCTTCCCACGTTTTTTCGCCCTTATACGAAAATCCTTTCAGCATGCTATAGCCCAACAGGGGTTTGGTGCGCAAGGCTTCCTCGGGGTTGTTCTTGTCAACTTTGGGTTTGCCCGCTTCATCGTTGGGCTCGCGCAGCCACACAATGCGCCCGGTATACTTGTCGCCTGCCTTGTCAATTTTAATGCGCGCCTTGCCATTGCCGGATTCCCAGACGCCCAAAATGGCATCGGCTTGGGTTTGGCCCCAAGCGGCCGCAATGAAAATGATCGAAAAAAGAGCGGAAAAGGCGGTTTTTCGTTTCATAGGCGAGACAGTTTTTTGCGTGAAAGTAATACTATCACATCAAACGTAAACAAAATGGGATTGTTTTTTCGAGCCGTGCCCGGAAGCGTTCGGTCGCATCGATCAATTCCCAAACAACGACAGTTGGGTCAACCCGGTTTTGGCGGGGCTGGTCGCCCCTTCCACGTAGGCGATTTCGCTTTCCTGATGGCGCGAGGCCACCATGATTTTGGTGTGGCCTGCTACGCGGCCGAACAGCTCTTCCACCAACTCCGGCCGATTGTTGTTTTTTGAAAGGTGCGCCAGGAAAAGGTGGGTCATAAACACAGGCCGGTGCTGCATGAATAACTGAAGGGCTTGCCGGTTGGAGATATGACCCCAGCCACCGCGAATGCGGTTCTTCAGCGGCAAGGGATATGCTCCGGTTTCCAACATCTCTTCATCGTAGTTCGACTCCAAAATAGCCGCGTGGCATTGGCTGAAGTTTTTGATCAGGTCGGGGCAAACGCGTCCCATGTCAGTAAACACACCCACTGTTACGGCTCCATCGGAAACAAGAAAGCTGTGGGCATCTGCCGCATCGTGAAACTTGGGCAGGGCGGTCACCGTGAGCGTTCCCACGGAGATGGGGCGATACGCAGCAAAGTCAATGGCAATTCCCTCGTCCCATTCCAGCGAAAAATTTTTGCGCGTGGCCTGGGTGATGTACACGGGTAGCTGGTGGCGCTTGCACAGTTTATGCAACCCCAGGATGTGGTCGTTGTGCTCGTGCGTAATGAAAATGCCCTTGACTTTTTTGATCGACAACTCCAGCCGCTTCAACCTCCGCTCCGTTTCGCGGCAAGATATGCCTGCATCAATCAAAACGGCATCGGTGTTATTGCCGATGTAATAGCAATTGCCATTGCTGCCGGAGTTCAGTGAGGCTACGCGCAAACCCATGCTATTTTTTGTTGGCCAAGTACACCCCGCTGATGATGAGCCCCATGCCGATGAAATGCCAGAGGGTCAGCACCTCGCCATCCAACACGCCCCACATCACCGCCACCAGGGGCATAATGTACGTGACGGTGCTGGCATACAAGGGCGTGGTCATTTTCACCAACTGGTTAAATATCAAGTTGGCCAGCGCAGTGCCCATAAACGCCAGCAAGCAAATAAACCCGGCCGCACGCCAAGCCCCGGGCACCGTCTGTAGCTTTTGGGTAAAATCCGTAAAGCCAAAAAGATAAACAGCCGCCAGCGGGCTGGTGAGCACGACTGATACGCTGGCGATGGTAATGGCACCCAAATGGGGTATCTTAAACTTCACCCAATTGAGGTTGGCGCCATAGAGTAAACAAGCCGCCACAATCAGAAACGCGTAGAGATTGATGCCGCTGATCGCATCGCCCGAACGCGACAAGGCCAGCCATACGGCCCCCACAAATGACAGCACAATCCCTACAATGGCATAGCTGCGGAAACGCTGCTGAAAGAAAGCCGCACCCAAAATCATCGTCCACAAAGGAGAAAGCGTATTAAGAATCCCTGCCACGGAGCTGTCGAGCCGGGTTTGTGCGATGGAAAAAAGAAAAGCTGGCAGGAAAATGCCCATCATGCCCGACAGGAATAATTTCCAACCATCGCCTCCGCGCAGTTCTTTCAGGCGCGGCAGCGCCAGGGGCAGCAGGAAAATCATCGCGGCTGTAACGCGCAGGGCCCCCACTTGGTCGGGCGCAAATACTTTGAGTCCCTGTTTGATGAGGATGAATGACGTGCCCCAAATGAGCGACAAAAAAATAAGGAGGAAGACGGGCGTAGCCCCAAGGCTTTTTCTCACGGTGGTGGTGTTCACTCCTGTATCTGCAACAGGCTAATGCTTTTTACTCTTTTTGGATTTGTTGTCTGCGGTAAACAGGGGGCTATCCAAATAATCATCAAGCCCTTTACGGTAATTGTCTCCCAAAATTGATTCTACACAAATGGAAATTAATGCTGGCTCAACCGGCAACCGAAACATACGTTTCAGCCACCTCATCCAAAATGGCATGCACTTCCTCGGGCGTGGGTGCCTCCACCAACCGTGTACGGAACGTTTTGAAATCCGGCACCGACCGGAAGTAGTTGGTATAATGCCTGCGCATTTCAAACACGCCCAACTTGTCGCCCTTCCAGCGGATGGAAAAATCAAAATGCTGGCGTGCCACGCGCACACGCTCGGCCATATCCGGAGGCAGGGGCCGCTCGCCATGGTTCAAGTAACTTTTTATTTCCTGAAAGATCCACGGATAACCAATAGCCGCGCGGCCGATCATCACGCCATCTACTCCGTAGCGGTTTTTGTATTCCAGCGCTTTCTGGGGCGAGTCGATATCGCCATTGCCAAAAATGGGAATGCGCATGCGCGGATTTTCCTTCACTTTTCCAATCAGCGTCCAGTCGGCACTGCCCTTGTACATTTGCACGCGCGTGCGGCCGTGAATGGACAATGCCTGAATGCCGATGTCCTGCAACCGCTCGGCCACCTCCAAAATGTTTTTGGTGTTTTCATCCCATCCCAACCGGGTTTTGACCGTCACCGGCAGCGAAGTGGCTTTGACTACTTCCTCGGTCATGCGCACCATTTTGGGAACATCTTGCAGCAGTGCCGCCCCGGCCCCTTTGCAGGCCACGGCTTTTACCGGGCAGCCGTAATTTATGTCGATTAGATCAGGGCCTGCGGCCGCGGCAATCTCGGCTGCCTCGCGCATGCTGTCCACATTGCCGCCAAAAAGCTGTATGCCAATGGGGCGCTCGTATTCAAAGATGTCCAGCTTTTGTTTGCTCTTGGCCGCATGGCGGATCAGGCCCTCGCTAGAGATAAACTCGGTGTACATCAGATCGGCCCCGCCTTCTTTGCAAACAGCCCGAAAGGGCGGATCGCTCACGTCCTCCATGGGTGCCAGCAACAGGGGGAACTCCCCCAACTCGATATGACCGATTTTCACCATATTTGCGCGCAAAAATACGCTTTTTACAGCAGATGGAGGGACAACCCGAAAAGCCGGTGTGGGGAGAGGTGTTGGTCATTGTGGGGGCCGCCATCGTAGGGTTATTTTTCGGATCGGGCATCGGGGCGGTGGTGGGCGCGGCCTTTTACTCGGGCGAGGGCGATGCCTTTCTGGCACTGACGGGCCCGGCCAACGAGGATACCAAAGTGCCCCTGCTGGTGACGCAGGCTTTCACTTCGTTGTTCTCCTTTCTGATTGTACCGCTGGTGGCGTGGAGTGCTTACACCAAAAAAACATGGAAACACCTGACCGCCCCGCTCAAATCACCCAGGGTATGGTGGCTGCTGCCGCTGTTGGTGGTTTGCTTCATCGTGGCCGATTCCTGGATCATCCAATGGAACATGCACCTTGACTTGCCCGACTCGGCTTTTGAGCGATGGGCGCAAGCCAACGAGGCGAAGTTAGCCGAGGTAACAACGCTGTTGACTTCGTTTCACTCGGCCGGTTACTTCCTTTTGTGTTTTGTGGTGATCGCGGTGGTGGCCGGTATTACCGAAGAGTTTTTGTTCCGCGGCCTTTTGCAAAACGCCCTTCACCGCGGGTTTCAAAACGTACACGTGGCCATTTGGCTGTCGGCCATTTTATTCAGCGCCTTCCATCTTCAATTTTATGGATTTGTGCCCCGCCTGCTGCTGGGTGCCCTGTTCGGGTACCTCTATGCCTGGTCGCGCAATGTGTGGGTTCCAATGGTGGCCCACGCCATCAACAACGGTTTTTCACTGGTGATGATGTACCTGGCTCAGCTCCAATACATCGAAACCGATTTTGACAATGACGTGGCACCCGTTCCGCTCCTGATCGCGGGCGCCTTAGGCGGCACACTGCTGCTCGCCTACCTGTATCGGCATTGGATGGCCACCTCTCCTACCCCAAACTCCCTGACGCTTGACCGAGAAACTAAAATCGTATAGCAACCTCACGCAACGGATCATCACCGCGTTGATTGGGGCGGCTGCCATCGTGGCGGGCATCATGGTGAGCGAGTGGACGTACTTTGTCATTTTCTTTTTGATCACGGCCCTTTCGCTCTGGGAATTTTACAAGCTGGCCGGGTTGGATGGCATGCTTCCGCAGAAAACGTTTGGCACCTTGTGCGGCCTCCTGATTTTTGTGTTGTCGTTTTTGATTGAGCGAGGTGCCATCTCTTACCGGTATTACTTTGTTTTTTTTCCGCTGCTCTCGTGCGTATACATGATCAAGCTGTACAAAAAATTTGAGCGTAAGCCGTTTACCAACATTGCCTTTACGTTCCTGGGCGTATTTTATGTAGCCATCCCGTTCGCGTTGCTGAACATTGCCACGTTTGAAAACGGCTCGTACGATTACCAGATCATTTTTGGCTGCTTGTTCATCCTGTGGGCCAGCGACACGGGCGCCTATTTTGCGGGCACGTTTTTCGGCAAGCGAAAGTTGTTTGAGCGCATCTCGCCCAAAAAATCGTGGGAGGGTTTTGTAGGTGGGGCTATTCTCGCATTCGTTTTTGCCTACGGCTTGCCTTACTTTTTCAGCGCCATCGGCCATGAGCCCACCATCCGCTGGTGGCAGTGGATGGTGATTGGCGTGCTCATCGTGATAGGCGGCACCTTTGGCGACCTGGTGGAGTCGTTGTTGAAGCGCAGCATCGAAATCAAAGACTCGGGCACGGCTTTGCCGGGGCATGGCGGCTTTTTGGACCGCTTTGACGGCCTGCTTATTTCCGCTCCGTTTATTGTCGCCTTTTTAGAGATTTTCTGATCGGGCATTCACTACTGTAGTGTATCCTTGGTCTCAAACTCTTGATCGGATGTCCGGAGGAGCCTCACCCGACATTTCTTTATTGTTGAACGCGTGACCCCGGCTCCCGCTCCTGACGACAAGATGGTACTTGCGTTGGCGAATCGCGAGCCGGGCAACAGCCATCATTTCCGGTGACCGTGATTTGCTTGCACTGAACCCTTCCGGGGGATCCCGATACCATCGCCCGGTGGATTTTTAAATTGGGTCACGTAAGTAAGCTCGGTGTTCATGCCAAAGGGCTCTTTTTGACCCCGTCAACCAATTTTAACCTGTTTTTTCAGGCCATTTGGCTCAAGTAGATGCCATGGCCCGCGCAAGACGGGCAAAATTGCGTGGGCAAGACTATTTCGCTGTCAGGCCCATGGCCTTTTGCACGTGCCAAAATCTTTATCTTTGCAACCGTTTCCGGAAAAGGCGGTTTAACGATGGTGGAGCCCCTTGCCGAAAACGCAAAAAACCAATTTCAAAACCTTTTTATGGCATACATCGAGCCCGCCCCGATTGTCGACAAAGAAAATCCATTTGAAGCCATGATGTCGCGTTTTCACACGGCATCGCAACTCCTCGGCCTGGACGAGCAGGTCTACAACGTGTTGAAGGCACCGACCAAGCAGGTGATCGTCTCCTTGCCCGTAACCATGGATGATGGAACCATCAAAGTGTTTGAGGGCTACCGCGTAATCCACTCCACCATTTTGGGCCCGTCCAAGGGCGGAATCCGGTTTGACCCGCATGTGAACCTGGACGAAGTAAAAGCGCTGGCGGCCTGGATGACGTGGAAGTGTGCCGTGGTGGACATCCCCTATGGCGGAGCCAAGGGTGGCGTAGCGTGCAACCCGCGCGAGATGTCGGCCGGAGAAATTGAACGTCTGATGCGCGCCTACACGCAAGCTTTGGTGGATGTGTTTGGTCCGGATCAGGACATTCCCGCGCCCGATATGGGCACCGGCCCGCGCGAGATGGCGTGGCTCATGGACCAGTATTCGCGTACGCAGGGTATGACCGTAGCCGCAGTGGTGACGGGCAAGCCCATTGTCATGGGCGGGTCGCTCGGCCGCACGGAGGCCACCGGGCGAGGTGTGATGGTGACCAGCATGGCCGCGATGGAAAAATTGAAAATCAATCCCTACAAGGCAACGTGTGCCGTACAAGGGTTTGGCAATGTGGGCTCGTGGGCCGCGCGCCTGCTGGCTGAGCGCGGACTAAAAATTCAGGCCGTCAGCGACCTGGGCGGAGCCTACTACAATGAAAACGGCATCGACATTGAAAAGGCGGTTGCGTACCGCGACAAAAATAAAGGTTCGCTGGAGGGCTATGCTGAAGCCACCAAAATCAGTGGCGAGGAATTGTTGACCCTGCCGGTGGATGTGCTCGTGCCAGCCGCCACGGAAGATGTGATCACCGCCAAAAATGCCCCCAAAATACAGGCGAAGCTGATCGTGGAAGGGGCCAACGGCCCCACCTCGTCCAAGGCCGATAGCGTGATCTACGAAAAAGGAATCAGTGTGGTGCCGGACATCCTGGCCAATGCTGGAGGTGTGACCGTCTCGTACTTTGAATGGGTGCAAAACCGCCTGGGTTACAAGTGGACAGCCGACCGCGTCAATCGCAGAAGCGACCGGATCATGAAAGATGCCTTTGACAATGTGTACAAAATCGCGTCTGAATACAAAGTCTCGTTGCGCATTGCGGCCTACATGGTGGCCATTGACAAAGTAGCGAAGACGTACAAATTCCGCGGAGGCTACTAATGCGAAATTCAAGATTCAGGATTCAAAATTCAATATGACAAAAACTGCGCGAGTGGGCGTAAATCGGTAATTTTGAATGCTGAATACTGAATCTTGAATTAATGACAATACACAAAGAAGGCCGCACCCTGCTATTCGTTCTGCTCCTGTTGCTGTTTGCCGTCAACGCAGCGATGGCCTATTTCTTTCCCGAACATCGCTTGCTGCAAAACGTCATCATCGTGGGCAGCATCGTGCTCTACTTGCTCATCTTACAGTTTTTTCGCAACCCTGTTTTTTCCATTGTCAAAAATGACAACCACGTGTTGGCTCCGGCCGATGGTAAAGTGGTTGTGATTGAAGAGACCGAAGAAACCGAGTATCTCAAGTCGCGCAGAAAGCAAGTATCCATTTTTATGTCACCGATTAATGTGCATGTGAATCGCATGCCCGTGGCCGGCACCGTCAGTTATTTTAAATATCACCCGGGCAAGTACCTGGTGGCGTGGCACCCCAAATCAAGTACCGAAAATGAACGAACGACCGTGGTGGCCAAAATGAAGAATGGCACCGAGGTTTTGTTTCGTCAAATCGCGGGCGCGCTGGCACGCAGGATCAAATGGTACGTGAAGGAAGGACAACCCTTGGAGCAAGGCGATGAGTTTGGATTTATCAAATTTGGCTCGCGCGTGGACATCTTTCTTCCCTTGAACGCCAAGATCACCGTGAAGCCTGGCGATGTGACCCTGGGCGGCAGAACCGTCATAGCGGAACTGTAAAGCCCCCTTTTCCAAACCGAAAACCTTGTTTAACGCCAAACCAATCGCCTAACGGGCGTTTTGGCATTAATTTACTTACCTTTCGGAATGCTACCGAGGGCTTAATTCCCGTTTTGTCTTTGGTAATGCACGTACCAGAAAACAACTACATGAATCTGAACCTAAAGTTTGCTAACCGCCAACAAGACTTCTTTGCCACGCTGAACAAACGCGTGAACGATTACTTCAAGACGAACAAAATCGAGCGAACGGCCAATACCGAAATGGTCATCAAAACGATTTTCATGTTTTCGTTGTACCTGACACCTTACTTTATCATCCTCAGTGGTGCGGTCACCAACGGGTGGTTTCTGTTGGCGTTGTGTTTTGTTATGGGCTTAGGCATGGCCGGCATTGGCCTGTCCATCATGCACGATGCCAACCACGGTGCCTACTCCAACAAGAAATGGGTCAACACGCTGTTAGGCTATTCACTCAACCTGGTGGGCGGGCACGCCTTCAACTGGAAAGTGCAGCACAACGTGCTTCACCACACATATACCAACGTTCACGACACCGATGAAGACATCAGCCCCCGGGGCGTTCTGCGCATGGCCCCTGGCACGCCCTGGAAGTGGATGCATCAATTTCAGCATGTTTATGCCTGGTTTTTCTATGGATTGCTCACGCTGGTGTGGGTTGTTTTCAAAGACTTTGGCCGTTTGGTGAAATACCAGCGCGAAGGACTGATCCACAAGCAAAAAACTTCGGCTTTGGCTCAATGGGCAGGAACGTGACATCGTTCTGCTCTATCGCAATGTCTATGAGGGGATGAATTCCTTCCCTCTGATGGCGATCCCCTTTTTCATGCTGGCGGGCGAGTTGATGAACCGCGGCGGGATCAGCGCGCGGATCGTGGGCTTTGCCCAAGCGATGGTGGGCCATTTCCG
>JALONI010000046.1 GCA_025455015.1 Cyclobacteriaceae bacterium
CGGTGGGCATTGTCATGGGCGGCATTCAATCGCTGTCGCGGGCCACGTATTCGAAGATGATCCCTTCCAACTCCATCGACCATGCATCCTACTTCAGCTTTTTCGATGTCACGTTCAACCTCTCGGTGGTGGGCGGCACGTTCTGCTATGGGTTGGTGGAGCAGTTGACGGGCAGCATGCGCAACAGCGCGTTGGCGTTGATGATTTTCTTTCTCATCGGCATGCTGTTGCTCACGCGCGTCACGGTAACTAACCGGCCTACCGATCAGTAGCGCAGGTGCTTCACCGTCATGCCATGGTTGATCAATTGTTTGAGTGAATCGATCCCGATTTTCACGTGCAGGTCTACGTAGTTCGTGGTGATGGCCTTGTCGCTGGCCTCCGTTTTGACACCCCCGGCAAACATGGGCTGATCCGACACTAACAAGAGCGCGCCCGCAGGGATTTCGTTGTAGAACGCGGTGGAGAAGATGGTCGCGGTTTCCATGTCAATGGCCATGGCGCGTATCTTGATCAAGTACGCCTTGAACTCTTCGTCCCATTCCCACACCCTGCGGTTGGTGGTGTACACAGTGCCGGTCCAGTAGTCCTGGTTGTAATCGCGGATGGTGGTGGAAATGGCTTTTTGCAGCGCAAAGGCGGGCAGCGCGGGCACCTCTGGTGGAAAGTAGTCATTGGAGGTACCTTCGCCCCGAATGCCTGCAATGGGCAAGATAAAATCGCCCAGGTCGTTCTTCTTTTTTAGCCCGCCACACTTACCCAAAAACAGGCAGGCCGCAGGCTTTATGGCAGTGAGTAAATCCATGATGGTGGCCGCGTTGGGGCTGCCCATGCCAAAGTTGATGATGGTGATGCCGTTGGCCGTGGCTGAGCGCATGGCCCGGTCCTGGCCGTCCACGGGTACATTGTTCCATTCGGCAAACTTGTTGACGTAGTTGTCAAAATTGGTTAAGAGAATATACTTGCCAAATTTTTCAAGGGGTACTCCGGTGTATCGCGGCAACCAGTTTTCAACAATTTCACTTTTTGTTTTCATCTTTTCCTACCGTTTTTATTTCTATCATTGACGTATGTACGCGCTCAACCTCCCGAAGATACAAGCAACCTACAAAAAGGAGGGAGGCAAAGTATATATTTTTGACATCATCCGAAAAAAGCACATCGTATTAACACCCGAAGAGTGGGTGCGCCAACACATGGTGCACTATCTGATTGAGCACCAGAAATACCCCAAGTCGTTGTTTCGCATTGAAGGCAGCCTGACGTTCAATAAACTTCAAAAGCGCTCGGACATCGTGATCTATGATCGTGACGCACGCCCCTGGATGCTCATCGAGTGTAAATCACCCGCCATTAAGCTCACGCAAAAAGCCTTTAACCAGGTAGCCGTTTACAACATGACCATTGGCGCCCGGTATGTGGCCGTGACCAACGGCATGGCTCATTTCTGCTTTGACGCAGCCACCGGTGAGCCGGTACTGCTGGAGGCATTTCCGGTCTTTAGCTGAGTACTTCTTTGATGTCGGTAGAAGGAAGGTTGAAGGCATCGGCCACCGCTTTGTAGACAACCTTGCCGTGGACGACATTCAGCCCCTTGCGCAATTCTCCGTTTTCCGTGCATGCCTTTTTCCACCCCATGCCCGCCAACTTGATGGCGTAGGGCAGCGTGGCGTTGGTCAACGCCTGCGTAGAGGTGTAGGGAACAGCCCCCGGCATGTTAGCCACACAGTAATGCACCACGTCATCAATGATGTAGGTGGGGTTTTCATGTGTGGTGGGCTTGCATGTTTCGATGCACCCTCCTTGATCCACGGCCACGTCCACTAACACGGTGCCTGGGCGCATGGTCTTGAGCATGTCGCGGGTGATGAGTTTGGGCGCTTTGGCTCCGGGCACCAAAACAGCTCCCACGATCAAATCGTGAGTCTTCACCAACTCGCGCAACACATACTCGCTGCTCACCATCGTGCGCACGTTCTTCGGCATGACATCATCCAAATACCGGAGGCGGTTGATATTCAAGTCGGTAATCACCACATCGGCTCCCATGCCGGCCGCAATTTTGGCTGCATTGGTACCCACTACACCGCCTCCAAGAATCAATACCTTGGCAGGCATCACTCCCGGCACACCGCCCAACAAAATACCACGGCCTTTCAATGGCTTTTCGAGGTACTTGGCCCCCTCCTGAATGGCCATGCGCCCGGCCACTTCTGACATGGGCACCAGCAACGGCAGGCTGCCGTCTACCCGCTCTACCGTTTCGTAAGCCAGGCAAACGGCTCCCGTTTTGATCATGGCATGGGCCAATGGCTCGTACGAGGCAAAGTGGAAATAGGTAAAAATCAGTTGGTCTTTGCGGATCAGACCATATTCTTGCTCAATCGGCTCTTTTACTTTGATGATCATCTCGGCCTTAGCAAAAACATCTTCGGCCGTGGCCAGCATCTGGCCACCGGCCTTCTGGTAGTCCTCGTCCGGAAAGCCGCTGCCTTCGCCCGCTTTGGTTTGGATAAATACCGTGTGACCGCGCTTGACCAGTTCTTGTGTGCCGGCCGGAGTGAGGGCCACGCGGTTCTCGTTGTTCTTGATCTCTTTTGGAACGCCAATGATCATATGCAGGGTAGGGTTTTGATGCGTAGGTTAAAGTGGCGCAAATATACGTAGTACCAAACGATTGCGCTGCGCGCGAAAGCAACTAAATGAAGGGGCTGCGCACCATGGAATATTTTTGAAAAATGATGCTTGGGCGTCTTTTCTCCCGCCTGACCGTTTCTAATCCATACATAATTCTGAATCAACCCGGGTGCTTTGAAGCCTTTTTTGAATTTGCCTATTTTTGACCAACAAGTGTCAGCATCGTGAGCGAAGTGAAGTCATCATCCAAGGTTTCCATGAAGAAGGCAGCGCAGTGGTTGGCCGATTACCGACTGGCCTGCGAAAGCCGAGAAGCGAGCTTGCTGGGCCGCAAGGAGGTGTTCATGGGAAAGGCCAAGTTTGGCATTTTTGGCGATGGCAAGGAACTGGCGCAGATAGCCATGGCCAGCGTATTCCGGCCGGGCGACTTTCGGTCGGGCTACTACCGCGATCAAACCTTTATGCTGGCCATTGGCGAGTTGACCCTGCAACAGTACTTCGCACAACTGTATGCGCATACCAATGTCACAGCCGATCCTGCTTCGGCCGGCCGATTGATGAATGGCCATTTTGCCACGCGCATGCTGGACGAGAACGGAGCCTTGCGCGAACTTTCCAAACTCAAAAACAGCAGTGCCGACATTTCGCCCACGGCTGCGCAAATGCCGCGGTTGGTGGGGTTGGCCTATGCCTCCAAACTGTTTCGGCAAAACCCGGAACTTCACCGCTATACCGGGTTGAGCCACCAAGGCAACGAAATTGCCTTTGGCACGATTGGCAACGCCTCTACTTCGGAGGGAATGTTTTTTGAGGCTATCAATGCCGCAGGCGTATTACAAATCCCCATGCTCACCAGCGTGTGGGATGACGAGTACGGCATTTCGGTACCCAAGGAATATCAGACCACCAAAGGAAGCATATCGGCCATCCTGGCCGGGTTTCAGCGGACCAAAACCGAGAAAGGATTTGAGATCATTACCGTGAAAGGGTGGGACTACCCCGCGCTGCTGGCGGCCTATGAGCGGGCTGCGAAGATATGCCGAGAGGAGCACGTACCGGTATTGGTTCATGTGGTGGAGATGACGCAGCCGCAAGGGCACTCTACGTCCGGATCGCATGAGCGATACAAATCAAAAGAACGGCTGGCGTGGGAGCAACAGTTTGATTGCCTCCGGCAAATGCGGGGATGGATGTTGGAGCAAGGGGTTACCACACCCGAGGAACTGGACGCCATAGAGAAACAGGCGAAGGTAACCGCGCGCGCGGCCAAGGAAGCCGCCTGGAAGGCCTTCAGCAGTGAAATACAACAGAAACAAACGGAACTGCTCGCGCACCTGGAGTCTTTGGCACACCTGGAGCCCATTCAAGACCTGCGAGACGAACTGGCCAAAACGGTTAACCCCCTATTTCTGGATTCGGTCAAGGCTGCCAAACGCGCGCTCTGGCACTTGACCCATGATACCAGCGATGCCAAAGCCGCTTTGGTTACCTGGCTGCACGAGATGGAGCGCGAGGCGGAAGACCGCTTTAGCTCACACGTATTGAGCCAGTCGGACGAATCAGCCCTGCGCATTGAAGGGGAGTCGCCTGTGTATTCGGACCGCTCTCCGCTGGTGGACGGGCGCGAAGTACTGCAGGCCTGTTTTGATGCCGCGCTGGCGCGTGATCCGCGTGTGTTCGCCATCGGAGAAGATGTGGGCAAGATCGGTGATGTAAACCAGGGCTTTGCTGGGCTGCAAGCCAAGTTTGGCGAGCTGCGCGTAACCGATACCGGCATACGCGAGTGTACCATTGTGGGGCAAGGCATCGGTGCCGCCTTGCGCGGCCTGCGGCCTATTGCCGAGGTGCAGTATCTCGATTATCTGCTGTATGCGATCCAAATCTTGTCAGATGACGTGGCTTGCCTTCAGTACCGCACGAAGGGGGGCCAAAAAGCTCCGCTCATTGTGCGTACCCGCGGCCACCGGCTGGAAGGCGTGTGGCATGCCGGCTCGCCCATGGCCATGATTCTGGGCAGCATCCGCGGTATGCATGTACTCGTGCCGCGGGATATGACGCAGGCGGCTGGCTTTTACAATACGCTGCTGCAGTCGGATGATCCCGCGTTGGTCATCGAATGTCTGAACGGCTATCGGTTGAAGGAGCGCGTACCCGATAACCTGGCCACGTTTACCGTGCCGCTGGGCGTGCCCGATGTGTTGCGCGAGGGAAGCGATGTAACCGTGGTGACGTACGGATCCATGTGCCGGATTGTGATGGCCGCAGCGGCCCAATTGGAAAAGATGGGTATCTCTTGCGAGGTGATGGATGTGCAAACGCTGCTGCCGTTTGATCGTCATTCGGCCATACGCACCTCGATCGAGAAAACCAATCGCGTGGTGTTTGCAGACGAAGATGTGCCCGGGGGTGCCACCGCATTCATGATGCAACAAGTGCTCGAACAACAAGGCGCGTACGCACGGCTGGATGCCGCCCCGCTCACGATCACCGCCAAAGAACATCGCCCGGCCTATGGCTCGGATGGCGACTATTTTTCAAAGCCTAACGTGGAAGATGTGGTGGAGAAAATATATGCGCTGATGACCGAGAGCGACCCGCTGCGTTTTCCGTCCCTTCGCTAACGCACTATCTGCGAATCTGCGCCAGCGTAAACTCGCCTGTTTCAATCACGTTGCTCCTGCGAAACGACCGGTCCTGTACGTACATGACCAATTTGAGCGTGCTGCCACCAAAAATGATGTCAAAGGCAGGCGACTGCATGGCGTAGCTGATCACGCCCCGGAGAGGTCCCGGATTGGAAAGGTCGCGCGCGAGTATTGGTATGCGTCCATTAAATCCATGTAGTTCGCACGAAGGATACGTAAACACCTCGTTGAAATCGTACTTGGTAAATGTGTTCCCCGTCCTCACGTAAAACTCAATAAAGAAATTGTTGTAATTGGGGTTTGTCTGGGTATAGAGTGTGTCAAGCGGAACGGGCGGGTTGGCGGAGGAAAAGAGCACTTCGTAATTGGTGCAGTTGAACGGTTTGATAAAAAATGGCAAGGTATCGTAGCGGGGGTCGGTAAACTTATCGCGGTATCTCAAATAACGACCCCTGCGGTCTTTGTTGCTCACCTTTCGGAAATCGGTTTGGCCTGCCGGCTGGAAAAAATAAAATCGCTCGTTGAACAACGTATCGTTTTCATCGCCACCAATGCCCATGTCGCCATCGCCATCCGTAAAATCAAGCTGAATCACCAGCGAGTCGGTACCCGAGGCGGGCTGATAAAAAGAAACATTGCGAAGCGAAATAACCGGCTGCGCGGGATAATCGGGCTCATTGAAACACGCGCCCATGAGCGCAGCCGTTGCCGCCATCAACAATACACTCCAAATGCCCTTCATTGCGTACTTTTAGCTGGTCAAAATTCGCGCTACGTGTCCACTTTTGAAAGTATTACAGCCGATTTATATACGATGAACGCCACGGATGTAAACGATATTGCGTTGCGGCTCTTTTACCACCAAGCCGAACACAATGCCGTGTACAAGGCGTACCTACAGGGGCTGCGCATCCGCCCACGCCAGATAACCGAGGCAAACCAGATACCGTATTTGCCCATTTCCTTTTTCAAGACTCATTTGGTTAAAACGGGTTCGTGGTCGCATGAAACGCTCTTCACCAGCAGCGGCACCACGGGTCACACCACCAGTCGCCATGCGGTGGAGGACGTACAGAGGTATGGCAGGCACTGTGAGCGGATATTTGAGCGGTTTTATGGCCCCCTGGCGAACTACCACATCCTGGCCCTGCTACCGGCCTATCAAGAGCGCACGGGCTCGTCACTCATTGCCATGATGGACTGGTTTATCAACCGGAGCGGCTCACCCCATTCGGGCTATTTTTTGTATGATCACGATCGATTGGCCGCCAAACTGCAGCAACTGCGGGGCGATAAGCGAAAGACGCTGCTGTGGGGTGTAACCTTTGCCCTGCTGGATTTTGCCGACCGGTTTGACATGGACCTGAGTGACACGCTGATCATCGAAACCGGGGGCATGAAGGGGCGCAGGAAGGAGCAGATACGGCAGGAGGTGCATGCTTTTTTGGGCGCCAGGCTCAACGCAAAGGCCGTCCATTCGGAGTACGGCATGACGGAACTGCTGTCGCAGGCCTACTCGCAGGGCGAAGGTGTTTTTGAGGCACCCCCGTGGCTGCGGGTGACGCTTCGCGACCCCGATGACCCCTTTTTGGCCGTGGAGCGGGGGAGGGCGGGCATTGTCAAGGTCATGGATTTGGCCAATGCGCAAACCTGCTGTTTTATCGAAACACAAGATTTAGGCAGGGTGGCCCAAAACGGTAATTTTGAGATACTTGGCCGCGTAGACAACAGCGATATCCGAGGGTGTAACCTTTTGGTTCAGTAGCCCGTATCATCGGTGAAACGACAAAAAATACCGTTGAAATTTGTTGAAAATGAAAAGGTTACTATTTTTGCTACCTACAACACTACGTTTATGAAAAGAGTTTTAGCGTTCGTATTGCTGGTTTTGATTTTTGCTTCGTGCAGCCAGTACACCTGCCCCACGTACAGCAAGAAAGAAGTGAAGCAGGCACCCGCCAAGCGCATCTGATCAATCGCGGTCAGAGGTATTTTTTGACCTCTTCCTCGCGGATGGTCTTTTCACTCATAATCACCAAGCGTTCTACCACGTTGCGTAGTTCGCGGATATTCCCACCCCATCCATAGGCCTCCAGCGCGTCCAGCGCTTTCTCATCGATTTCTTTTTTCTTTGTTCCGTGATCTTCGGCTACGATGCCGAGGAATTTATCCACCAGCAAGGCGATGTCTGCTTTTCGTTCGCGCAAGGCCGGCACTTTGATGACAATGACCGCCAGCCGGTGATACAAATCTTCGCGAAAGCGCCCCTCGGCAATTTCTTGTTTCAGGTCTTTGTTCGTAGCCGCCAGCACCCGGGGGTTTACGGTGATGTCCTTTTCGCCACCCACGCGTGTGATCTTATTCTCTTGCAGGGCCCGAAGCACTTTGGCCTGGGCAGACAGACTCATATCGCCAATTTCATCTAAGAACAACGTGCCATTTTCAGCCTGTTCAAATTTGCCAATGCGCAGTTTGATGGCCGAAGTAAAGGATCCTTTCTCATGGCCAAATAACTCGCTCTCGATCAGTTCGGATGGGATGGCCGCACAGTTCACCTCAACAAACGGACCGTTGGCACGGCCACTCTTTTCGTGCAGGTGGCGCGCCACCAGTTCCTTGCCCGATCCGTTGGGCCCCGTGATGAGCACCCGGGCCTCGGTGGGTGCCACCTTTTCGATCATGGTGCGTATTTCCAGCATGCCGGGCGACTCGCCAATCATTTCATACTTACTGCTCACCTTGCGCTTGAGCGTTTTCGTTTCTTTCACCAGCCCATTTTTGTCCAGCGCGTTTCGAAGGGTGATCAGCAGGCGGTTTAAATCGGGCGGCTTTTGCAGGAAGTCGTAGGCCCCCATTTTGGTGGCGTCTACCGCCAACTCGGTGGTGCCATGGGCCGAGATCATGATAAAGGTGGTGGCAATGCCTTTTTCTTTGGTGCGCTGCAACACTTCCATGCCGTCTATCTTGGGCATCTTCACATCGCAAAACGCCACATCGTATTCCTCGCTCTCCAGCTTGGCTAACGCCTCGGCCCCATCGCGGGCTTCGTCCACCTCCAATTTGAGTTCTTTCTGGTCTTTGAGAATGTCTTTTAGCACCGCGCGGATGCTGGCTTCGTCTTCGATCAACAGTACTTTGGGCATAGGTGTGTGTTGTATAGTTCGTGCAAAATAGCCAATACCATGCACGTGTGGGGCGGGCCCTTGCCCGAAGAATAAAAAATGCAGCCGTATAAGCCGGGTTCTGTCCCTCCGCTTGCGCGGAGGCCTCATCATTTATCTGTCCGTGGCCTCACGGCCAGGATCCATCAGTCTACCCGTCACGCTGAGATTCCTGCGGGCTACAGGATCCCTTTCGGGAGCGTGACATATTTGACCTTTCAACGCGTAAGGTTTGCCGTGCCCCCGCAGTCACCCTTGGGGCGGTGGTCTCTTACACCACCTTTTCACTATGACCACACCAGGGGCGTGGCTACTTGTTTTCTGTGGCACTATCTGTTGCCCTGCTTCGTCTCGCGCGAGGCGCTACGCGGCAAGACACCTTCCCGTTAGGAAGTACGCTGCCCTGTGTTGCCCGGACTTTCCTCCCCCCGTAAAACGGGAAGCGATAAGGCCGGCTGCATTTCGGACAAAGATACGGCAATGGAGACTAATGGATATCAGCCCCCGTGAGTTTTAGCTCAAACTGGTCCGCCAAATTGGCCACCTCCTGCAGCATTTCTTTGACGGTTGCCTCGTTGATGGCGTCCAGTGCGCCCACCGCTTCAACTTGCAGGTAGTTTTCGCTGACCACAAAACGGCAATAGTTGAAGAAGGCCGTTTGCTCCAGCAGCATCCGGAAGTCGATGCCCGGTTTGACGGTGCAGACTTTGGAACGGAAGCTGACAAGTGTGCGATTGTACAACTCATTGTTTCGCAGCGTGCCAATGACGGTCTGAAATCGCCCACCCGATACCGGTACGATAACAATGGAATGGGTGGGATCGTACTCCGTGTATTGCCCGCCAATCTGGTCGGCATACACACGCATAAATGCATTTAAGTCCATGGGGGTAGGAATTTGAACGAGTGAAGGTAAGGAGCTCATGCAAGAAACTCAAATGATGGGTTTATTGCAGCGAAGAATCAAATGACTAACAATAGATTGTTCATTCATTGATAGTTATCCGTGCTGGATTCTTTTCATCAGCACATACTTTGCGGCATTAGGTACTTGAAAACCAGTGCCATCGATAAATAAAAAGTAAAGCCTTTAATGATGGAATGAATTTATTGATCTACATTCGAGTCCATTAACTAACAACCACTAACCCCTAGTTAATGAACCTTGCCAAACCGAACCCTACCCTGGTGGAAGTATTGACCACCGAAGTAGCGGAAAAAAGAACCGACCCCTTAACGGGTCATCGCTCTCTGTTCGCCTTGCGCTCCTTTGAACCGGGCGAAACCATCCACGAGTTTTCAGCCAAAGCCACCCACACCACCCCCAACTTTTTGACGGTGCAGGTGGGCGAAAACAAACACATTGAGTTGTTTCCTGAATACCTGGAGTGTATCAATCACAGTTGCAATCCGAATTGCCTGTTTGACACCACCCGCATGGAACTGGTGGCGCTCGCCCACATCGAGCCGGGCGATGAGTTTGTTTTTTTCTATCCCTCAGCCGAGTGGGATATGGACCAGCCCTTTCAATGCCATTGCGGCAGCCTGCACTGCCTGGGTATGATTGGCGGAGCGCGTTACCTCGCTCGTGAAACAGCCTCCCGCTATCGGTTTACCGATTTTATTCAGTCCAGGTTAAGACGATAAAGGCGATGCCCGGCCGGGTTGCCTTGGTTACCCGGCCGGGCCCGCTATCTTTGTTGCCATGATTGTACACCCCTGGCACGAAGCCCCCACGGGATTCAGCCCCCCCGAGTTTGTTAACGGTATCATTGAGATCGCCACCGGCATGCGTACCAAGTACGAGGTGGACAAAGGCACCGGCTTATTGAAGCTTGACCGCGTGCTTTATTCCTCGGTGTACTATCCGGCCAACTATGGATTTATTCCCCAAACGTTGGGTGATGACCAAGACCCGCTGGACATTATGATTCTTTGCCGTGAGCCGATTCAGCCCCTGTGCTTGGTGCCTTCGCGGGTGATTGGCGTCATGCGCATGATCGATCAGGGCAAAGCAGACGATAAAATTCTGGCCGTGCCCGAAAACGATGCGAACGCCAGCCACCTGAACGACATCAGCGAGTTAGCCCGCCACTTCAAGCTGGAGTTGAAGGAGTTTTTTGAAAGCTATAAACGATTGGAAAACAAGGTAGTAACGGTGCCCGACTTCCAGGGCAAAGAGGTGGCGCTCGGCATCATCGAACGGGCCATTGAATACTACCGAGCTGAATATCCGAAGAAGTGACCACCCCTCCATCAATCTTGCTGATCCAGACAGCCTTTTTGGGCGATGTCATTCTGGCCACAGCCTTGATTGAAAAGTTGAAAGACCGCTACCCGGCCGCGCAGATTGATTTTTTGGTGCGCAAAGGCAACGAGGGCATTTTGCTGAACCACCCCAAGCTGCGGGAAGTGGTGGTATTCGACAAAAAAAATAAAGTCCGGGAGCTTTGGCGCGTTATCCAGCGAAATCGCGCGGCCCGCTACGATTACATCATCAACGTACAGCGCTTCGCCACCACCGGGTTGATCACCACGCTGTCGCGCGCTGCGGTGACGATTGGTTTTGACAAGAATCCGCTGTCGCGCCTGTTTTCGGTTCGCGCCAAGCATGAGACCACCGGCTTGCACGAAGTGGAGCGTAACCAGCGGCTGATTGCTGCGCTCACTGACCAACGGGCCGCCCGTCCCCGCCTGTACCCCAGCGAAGCAGACCGCCAAGCCATCGCTCCATTTACGGAGCAGCCGTTTGTGGTGATCGCACCCGCTTCCATTTGGTTCACCAAACAGTGGCCGGCCCACAAGTGGGTTCAGCTATGTGCGCGTTGGCTGCCTACGCACCGCGTTTACCTGCTGGGTGCTCCTGCAGATCATGGGCTGTGCGAGGCGATAGCCGCCCACCATGCCAACTTGAATATCGTAAACCTGGCGGGTAGACTCACGTTGCTTCAGTCGGCTGCCCTGATGAAGCAGTCAGTCATGAACTATGTGAACGACTCGGCCCCCATGCATTTGGCCTCCGCCATGGATGCGCCCGTCACCGCGGTCTACTGCTCAACGGTACCTTCGTTTGGATTTGGACCGCTTTCCAGCAAGCAAAAAATAGTGGAGACCACGGAGGTGCTCGATTGCCGCCCGTGTGGGTTGCATGGGCACAAAGAGTGTCCGCAACGACACTTTCGCTGTGCGGAAAGTATCTCGGTGGAGGCAGTTGTTTGATAACCCGAACCGATACCCGCGGCAGCTCAACCACTCTTGATCAGCCAAGCGCTGGCCTCCATGAGCCATGCCACACCCATGTGTACCGCGATGCCGCCCCAGAGGGAGCGGGTTTGCAGCGCCAACACGCCCAGCACATAGCCGCCAAAAATTGAGCTGATGGCCTCGCCCACGGGCTTTCCAAAATGCAGGCAGCAGTAGAGCGTCACCATGGGCAACACGCTTTCCTTACCGATGTAGCGGGCCAACCCAATCACAAAAAAGCCACGAAACAGCAGCTCCACATTTATGAAGTCAAGCCCATACACCAGTTCGTAGAGCAGGCCACCGGCTACTTGCAGGTATTGATTGTCCACCTGAAGGCGGTAGTATTGGTACATGGGATAGTACGCTTGAAATGAGGATGTCCATGCGCCCAAGACGATGACGGGTGCCACGCCCGCGAAGAGCGGTCCGTACGTTCGCCAGTCAATGTATACGGGGGCCAATCCAAAGCGATGCGACAGCCGTTGCGAAGGAAGCCGGGAAAGTAAAAGCAACGGCAGCAGTACGGTGACCAGGCTAAATCCGCTGGTGACCAAACCAAACACCCAGCGGTAGGTGTGCAGATCGGTGCTGATGGCCAGCGCTATGGGCGAGGTGAAGGGGAAGCCGCGATCAAGTGCCAGCACCAACACTCCCGCCAAGGCCATCAGCAAAAAGGAAGCCGATAGCCTGATGCGCCTGGCCAGCATCAAAATGCCACACGAGGCACCCAGGGCTATGGCGTTTAAAAGAAAGAAGAGGGGAATACGCCAGGCGCTGGGGCCTTTCATGATGGCGTCTTCCCACCCCAAGCCATAGTTGCCGATCAGCAGCAGCGCGAGCAGCAGTGCGTGGCCGCCATATACCCATCCCGAGAAGTCGTCTTGCACGTGGTGACGCACACGCAAGAACAGGTGACTCAGGCCCATGGGCGCAAATGGTGGTGTACGGGCACCAGTGGCAGTCCCATCACATTGAAGTAGGAGCCGTGGATGCGTTCGATCAGCACGATGTCCGCACCGGGTAGATGTTTTCTGCCGGGCATAAGCGATTCCCGGCCAATGCTGTGGAGAAAGTGGTTTTCTTCGTCACTGCACGGGTTGAACCCTGCGGGTAAGCTGTCTTGTGCGCCATACGCCCCGGCTTTGTCGTAGGGTTGGTACTTATCTACGTACAACTCAATGTCGGCCGGGCGCAGTGTTCGAAACACCACGGTCGATTCTTCCGAAAAAAGCACCTCATTTTCTGCGGAGCGAATGCAAACGCCTGTGACCACGCGGTGTGCGCGCCCATTCAAATCCGAGAGCATGTCAACCGCCTCTTGTCGGCTGCCGGGTTTGTTCAGGATGCGGCTGTCCAAAATCACCACGGTATCGGCTGTCACCACCACAGAACCTCCGGGCGGCAGGGCCTCGGCCTTTTTGCGTGCCAGGTACAACGGCACCCGCTCGGGCAGGAGGTTGCCGGGGAAGGACTCGTCTACATCGGGTTTGCGTACCTGAAAGTCAAAACCGATTTCGCGCAACAGAAACTGCCTGCGCGGTGAACTGGACCCGAGAATGAGCGGTTGCTTCATGGGTTGGAAAAATAGCCGAAATCTTGTCATCTTTAAAACATGAAGTCGCGTATCCAACTGTTTTTGTGCATGTTATTCGGGTTGTTTTCCTTTTCTTCCAAATCCCAACCGCTTACGTACTTGGCGCTGGGCGATTCCTACACCATTGGTGAGAGCGTAGCGGAAGCAGATCGGTGGCCCAACCAACTGGCGCACGTGCTCTCGGATAAGTTTGCTATCCGCCTGGCCCCGCCCCGCATCATTGCCACCACCGGTTGGCGCACCGACAACTTGGCCGATGCCGTGGCGAAAGCGGACCTGAAAAATGAATATGACCTGGTTTCGCTGTTGATTGGGGTAAACAACCAGTATCAAGGCAAATCTCCGCAGCAGTACGAACAGGAGTTTGAGTCGTTGTTGCTGACTGCCATCCGGTTGGCAAAGGGCAAAAAAGACCGGGTGTTTGTGGTGTCGATTCCCGACTATGGGTTCACGCCTTTCGGGAAGTCAACGCAAGCTTCCATCACGGCCGCGTTGGACCGGTTTAACGCCATCAATAAACGCATCAGTGCCCGGCACGGGGTGGCCTGGTATGACATCACAGACATCAGCCGGCACGGCTTGAACGACCCTTCGCTGGTGGCCGAAGATGGGTTGCATCCTTCGGGTAAAATGTATGCTCAGTGGGTGGCGCGCATCAGTGCGCATGTGGCCAAGCAACTGGGAACGTAAGCCATTGCGTTCAGCCCCGTTTTTTCAGATTACTTTCTCCAGAAACCGCCCCACGTGCTCGGCCACGCGTTTATGTCCTTCGGCATTCGGGTGGATGCCATCGGCCTGATTGAGTTTTTCGATTCCCGCCACGTTTTCCAGCAAAAAGGGGATGAGGGTGGCCTGGTTCTGCTTGGCCAAGTCGGGGTAGATTTTCTGAAACTCCTGGGCATAGGCCGTGCCCATGTTAGGCGGCACCTGCATGCCTGCCATCACGATCTTAACACCCGGGTACTTCTGTTTCACTTTGTCGATGATGCCCTGCAAGTTGGCGCGGGTTTGTGCCAGCGGCAAGCCCCGCAGGCCATCGTTGGCCCCCAGCTCCAACACAAACACGTCCACACGCTGGCGCAAAATCCAGTCGATGCGTGCCAGGCCCCCGGCAGACGTTTCACCGCTCAGTCCTGCATTCACCACTTTTATCTTCCGGCCTGCCTTCACCAGGTTTTTTTCGATGAGCGCAGGAAAGGCCTCTTCGGGCGAAAGCCCATACCCGGCTGTGAGGCTGTCGCCAAAGAAAAGCACCACGGGTGTAGGCACCTGCGTTTGCACCCACAGCAGGAGTGTTAAAATAATCCCAATTTGCTTACCGACTATCATAAAAAAACCGAGCTGTTTGTAAATCGAACGTTAAATCCGTTTGTTAAACCATCGTATCGCCCTAACCTGTAACCAACCTTGCGCCAAAACGCCATCAAGCCCGATAGCCGGGTGTGCTGGCACATTCACACGTAAATTTCACACTTTAGTTTCTAATAATCATGCCAGAACTTGTTTTGAAGGCCGATGGCCTCACGAAATCGTACCGCACGGAAGCCGGCTCGCTCACGGTGCTCGACCAGGTATCCTTTGAGGTACAGGCGGGCGAAGCCCTCTCCATCATCGGCCCCTCCGGCAGCGGCAAAACCACGCTGCTGGGGCTGTGCGCAGGCCTGGATGTGCCCACTTCGGGTACGCTTTCGCTGATGGGCTTTAAGCTCAACAACATGAGCGAAGACGACCGCGCCTACATTCGCAACCGCTTTGTCGGCTTTGTGTTTCAAAACTTTCAGTTGCTGCAAACACTCACCGCCCTGGAGAATGTGATGGTGCCGCTGGAGTTACGGGGCGAGCGCCAGGCACTGCCGCTGGCCAAGAAGTGGCTCGACCGGGTAGGGCTGGCCGAGCGCATGAATCACTACCCCTCACAACTGAGTGGTGGCGAGCAGCAGCGCGTGGCATTGGCGCGCGCCTTTATGACCGCACCCCGCATCTTGTTTGCCGATGAGCCGACCGGTAATCTGGACGGAGAGAACGCGGAGAATATTACCGAACGCCTGTTTCAAATCAACCGCGAAGAGAAAACCACGCTGGTGCTGGTGACCCACAATTTGGAGTTGGCCCAAAAAACCGATCGCATCTTGCGCATGAAGGGTGGCCGCATCATCGAAGAATCCAGAACCACACGGGCATGATCGAGTATCAAATCAAAATCAAGCGCGAACGGAAAAACATCTTTCAAGATGGCTGGGTGTGGCGCATGGCCTGGCGCGATGGGCGCCATAATTTCTCCCGCCTGTTTTTGTTTGTGGCGTCCCTGATCACCGGCATCGCGGCCCTGGTCTCGATCGGCTCGCTCAATTACTCGCTGCAAGACGAACTCAACCGCAATGCCAAAGAACTGCTGGGTGCCGACCTGGTTGTAAACAGCAACAAAAAAATCGATACCGCCTTTTACCAGTTGTTGGATTCCAACGCCAGTGCGCTGGCGCAAGATGCCGAGATGGCCTCGATGGTCATGTTCATGAACTCGCGGCAGTCGCGGTTGGTAAAGCTCACCGCCTGGCAGGGCGATTTCCCGTTTTACGGGCAGTTGGTGACCGCACCGGCAGATGCCTACCAACGCATGCAGTCGGGCGAGTACGCCATGCTGGACGAGACGTTGGCTACACAATACGAAATCAGTTCGGACGATTCCCTCAAGATTGGCAACCGGATGTTTAAAGTGGCCGGAGTAGTGAGAAAAATACCGGGTGGGGGGCAACTCACGTCCACGTTGGCCCCGGCTGTGTACATCTCGCTGCGCTCGCTCGACTCTACCGGCCTCGTGCAGTTTGGCAGCCGCGTGGCCTATAGTGTGTATGTCAAAAACGAAAGCGAAAAAGAAACCAACGCCCTGGTAGCGAAATTGAACCCTATCATCGGCAAGTACGGCTATAGCTATGAAACGGTGGCCGCGCGCAGGGAAGGGTTGGGAGAGGGCTTTCAATCGGTGTATCGTTTCTTTTCGTTGCTCGCGTTCGTGGCGTTGCTGCTCGGCTGTGTGGGGGTGGCCAGTTCGGTACACATTTATGCGCGCGAAAAGCGAGAAGAGGTGGCCGTGCTTCGCTGCATGGGGTCTACCGGATGGCAGGCGTTTACCATTTACTTCATCCAAATACTCTTTTTGGGATGCGTGGGCAGTGTGTTGGGCGCGGCCATCGGTATGGCGTTGCAGCAATTGATTCCTGTGGTGTTTGGCGACTATCTTCCTGTGCAAGTGACGTTTGCGGTATCATGGCGCGCACTGCTGGAAGGCGTGGTGCTGGGCGTAGTGGTGTCAGTGCTGTTTACGTTGTTGCCGTTGGTGAACGTACGCTTTGTGCCCCCGTTGGCGGTGTTGCGTTCGGACTCCGTACTCACCAAGCGGTTTTCAAAGACCCGGGCTGTGGCCATGGGGTTGATTGTGCTCTTTCCGATCGTAGCTGCGGCCTACCAAACGCAAAGCGCGGTGGCGGGTCTGCTCTTTGGCATAGCCATCGCCCTGGCGTTGGGCGGCCTGGTGGCCATTGCTTCGTTGCTGCTATGGCTGGTTCGTCAATTTTTCCCCGTCCATGCCCGCTTTGTCTTTCGCCATGCGCTCTCCAATCTGTTCCGCCCGAATAACCAGACCACGGTGCTGTTGGTGACCATTGGCTTGGGCGCGTTTATCATCGCCACGCTCAACATCACCCAAAGCAGCCTCCTCAACCAGGTCGAGTTTACCGGGACCGAAAATCAGTCCAATACCATTTTGTTCGACATCCAAACCCCGCAACGCGATGGGGTGGTGGCCCTGATGAACGAACAGGGGCTTCCCGTCAATCAAGTGGTGCCGATTGTCACGTGCCGCCTGCTGGAAATCAAGGGAAAGAGCATTGAGGCCATTCAGAAGGACACTGCGAAGATACCCGACTGGGCGCTGACGCGGGAGTACCGTGTCACCTATCGCGACAGCTTACACCTATCGGAAAAGTTGATCAAAGGGCAGTTGCAGCGTGTCGAGCGGTCGGTCAACGATTCCATCTTTGTGACGATCAGCGAAGGCATGCACGAGACCTTGAATGTACAGGTGGGCGACTCACTGGTGTTTGACATTCAAGGTGTACCGCTGAAAGCCCACATTTCCGGAATTCGCCAAGTGGATTGGCCCAAAGATCCCCCCAATTTCATTTTTGTGTTTCCCACGGGCGTGTTGGAAAATGCCCCGCAAATATGGGTGGCCGCCACGCGCATCGAGGAAGATGTGCAGGCCGCCACGTTTCAGCAGCGCCTGGTGATGGGGTTTCCCAACGTATCCCTTATCGACTTGCGTCTGATCCTGGCCACGGTGCAAGAACTGTTTGACAAGGTGGCCATGGTGGTGCGCTTCCTCGCGTTCTTCAGCATTGTGACCGGCCTGGTTGTGTTGGCCGGTGCCGTGCTCAACAGCCGGTTTGCACGGATGAAAGAAAACGCACTTCTGCGCACGCTCGGTGCGCGCACGCGGCAAATAGCGCTGATCACGCTGATCGAGTACTGCTACCTGGGCTTTTTTGCGGCCCTGACGGGGATTTTATTTGCGGTGGGGGCCGGCTGGCTGCTGTGCAGGTTCTTTTTTGAAGTGGCGTTTGCGGTGGCCGTGGGCGAGCTCGCCTACATTGCCGTGGGCGTGCTGACGATGACGGTACTGATCGGCTGGCTCAACTCGCGAAAGGTCATCCGCACGCCCCCGCTCCAGGTATTGCGGAAGGAGGGGTAGCCCGTTGCACCGCGAGGGCGGGCATCGTATCTTTCGCCATGCATCGGTCGCGTGTGTGGTGGATCGTTTGTGGGTTGGCCTGCTGGCTCGAAACATGGGCGTCTCCGCCCGTCACCTACGTGGCCAATCACGGCCAGTGGGGGCATGGCTTCGATTTTGTGGCCCGGGTGCAGGGCCAATCGCTGTTTATTCGGGCCGGAGAAACAAGCTACCGGTGGGTAGACGGAAAACACGAGGAGGAACTGCACCACCGCCTGCGCCACCACGATCCCGAAATGCGCGACTTGCCACCCGGCTTTGAGCGCATCAAACACCACCACTTGCGCGTGCAGTGGGTGGGGGCGAACACCCAGGCAGATGCCATTCCGCTAACCCGGAAAACTTCGTACGGCAATTACTTTGTTGGTGATCCGGCAACGTGGCGATCGCGCGTGCCGCACTATGAAGGTGTCTTGTATCGCCAGGTCTATCCCGGCATTGATGTGCAATGGTACGCGCAAGGTCATTATGCCAAGTATGATTGGATGGTGGCAGCCGGTGCGGACCCCTGCCGCATCGTGCTCGACTACTCGGGGGCAGACCATCTCGAGTTGCAGGAAGGCGATCTGATCGTGCGCACTTCGCTGGGTACGCTCATTGAAAAAAAGCCGGTGGCGTTTCAATGGATGGATGGCATCCGAACACCCGTTGCGTGTGAATTTGTGGTGGAGGGCACGCTTGTCTCGTTCACCTTCCCGGAAGGATACGATGGGTGTTATCCGTTGGTCATTGACCCGCTGTTGATTTTCTCCACGTATTCCGGTTCCACTGCTGATAATTGGGGAAGCACAGCCACCCCGGGTGAGCGCGGCACGCTGTATTCATCCGGCATCACTAACCACAACAATGAGGGGGGCGTGTTTCCGGCCACACCCGGTGCGTTTGAAGAGACGTACCAGGGCGACTATGACGTAGCCATCCTCAAGTATGATTCCACCGGTTCGCAGTTGCTCTATGCTTCATACCTGGGCGGCCGTTCGTCCGAATCGCCCCACAGCCTCGTGGTCAATGCCACGAACGAACTGTTGATACTCGGTACGACCAGCTCCGACAACTTTGCCGTTACTCCGGGTGCCTTCGATACCTCCTTTAATGGCGGCCTACAGGAAAGCAATGTATTTCTATATCCCAACGGCTCTGATCTTTTTGTCTCCAAAATCAGTGCAGATGGAACGCAGTTGCTGGCCAGCACGTACGTGGGGGGCAGTTCCAATGACGGCATGAATCCGCCCAGTAGCCGCTTGGTGGCCAATTATGGCGATGAACTTCGGGGTGACATCATCCCGCTGGCAACCGGAAGTGTGTTGGTGAGCAGCGTGACGGCCTCCGCTGACTTTCCTGTGGCCAATGGCTATGATGTGACCTACAATGGCGGGCGCACCGATGCCGTGATTCTTCAACTCGATGACAACCTGAGCAGGCGGGATTGGGCCACCTTCATCGGGGGTGCCCTGGAGGACGCCTCGCACACTATCAAGCTCCACAAAACCGGAGATGTGTTAGTGGGCGGGGGGACAGCCAGTGCCGACTTCCCCACCACGCCCGGCAGCTATCAGCCCGCCTTTTCAGGCAATGTAGACGGCTGGATCATGCGCCTGTCGGGCGATGGCGCTGCCATTCGACAGTCCACCTTTACGGGCACCGCGCAGTTTGATCAGGTGTATTTTATTGACGTGGACAGCCAAGGCGATGTGTTTGCCTACGGACAAACAAACGGGCCATTTCCCATTACCGCAGGTACCTACCGCAACGCCAACAGCGGACAGTTTTTGCAAAAATTGAGCGCAGACTTGTCCACGCGTGTGTTCTCCACCGTGTTTGGCTCCGGTATTGGCATACCCAACCTATCGCCCACGGCTTTTTTGGTAAACGACTGCAACAACATCTACATGGCGGGGTGGGGGGGTCAAATCAACTCGCAGTTGGGTTTTTGGCCAAGCTCCACCGCCAACATGCCCATCACGAACGATGCGTTTCAACGGACGACCAGCGGATCGGATTTTTATTTTATCGTCCTGACGGCCGATGCTTCGCAATTTTTGTACGGCACGTATTTGGGAGGCACTTCCTCGCGCACGCATGTGGATGGCGGCACCAGCCGGTTTGACAAAAGCGGCATCGTGTACCATGCGGTGTGCTCCGGCTGCAACAGCTTCAACCCCAACGGCCCCTCGTCTGACTTTCCCACCACGCCCAACGCGTGGAGCCGCACCAACAACAGTGGCAACTGCAACAATGCCGCCTTCAAGTTTGACCTCTCTTCGCTACGGGCGCGCCTTCGTACCAACTCGCTATCGCTCGATCAGCCGGGCCTGGACCGGTTCTGTTTGCCAGATCCGGTGGTATTTGAAAACTTTAGCACGGGCGGACAAGTGTATCAATGGTCTTTTGGCGATGGCGGCCAGCGCACCACCACCCGCCAAGACACCGTGGTATACCGCTACCGAACGGAAGGACGCTTTCGGGTGCGACTCATCGCCATCGACCAGGGCACATGCCGCGTGCGCGACTCCGCCACTACCTTTGTCAACATCTTCCAAAGGCGCGGCCAGGCGCAGCCGATCGCCACCGTGTGTTTTGGCGAGTCTTCGCAGTTGGTAGCCTCGGGCGGAGCGCAATACCAATGGCAGCAGATTGACGGCCCCTTTCGCTCCCAACAGCCCATCAACTCGGTTCTGCTGGCCGACACTGCGCGTTTTTCGGTTTCGATCGTAGACGCCAACGGCTGTCTACTCACCGACACATTGCAGGCCAGCGTGGTGCCCAAAATCCCGTTGTCGTTTGAGGTGCAACGAAACTACGCGTGTGATGGCCGCTCGGCCGTGCAGGTGCGAAACACCCGCGAAGAGCAGGGGGGAAGTGAAAATATTTTTTTTGATTTTGGCGATGGCACCACCACCCGGGGGCTGACCGTCACCCATCGCTATGAGCAGGACGGAACCTATCCGATTCAATTGGTGGGCATCCGGGAGTTTTGTCGATATGACACTACCGCGGTGGTAGCGGTAGCCAGCCCCATGATACCCAATGTGTTTACGCCCGAGCAGACCCCCGGCTTTAACGATGCGTTCATGATCCAATATGGAGGTAGGGACATTGTACAGGCCGAAGTGGCCGTCAGCTTGCTGGTGGTAAATCGCTGGGGGAAGAAAGTCTTCGAATCGGCCGATTACCGAAACGACTGGACGGCCGCCAATGTGGCCGGAGGTGTCTACTACTACGAGGCGCGCTTCCCGGACGATACCCGGTGCAAAGGATGGGTTCACGTGATGAAGTAGGGTTGCATTCAGGAATGGCACGACCAAACGGCCATCGCCAAAATACGCCCTGTAAATGGGTATCCGCCCTTTCCGGTTTTTCGCTATTTTTGCGCCAATTTTAACCAGAAAACTAGCTTAGAATGGTCGATTTATTTGAAAAACTGCGCATGGAAGCCGGTCCGCTGGCCAAATATTCCCACCTGCCCAACGATTACTTCTTCTTTCCCAAGTTGGAAGGCGAAATCGGCCCGCACATGACATTTAACGGGCGCCCCGTGCTCAACTGGAGCCTGAACAACTACCTGGGCCTGGCCAACCACCCTGACGTGCGCAAAGCCGATGCCGACTCCGCGGCTCAGTACGGACTGGCCTACCCCATGGGTGCGCGCATGATGTCGGGCAACTCGGTCAACCATCTCACCCTTGAAAAGCAACTGGCCGACTTCATGAAGAAAGAAGACGTGATGTTGCTCAACTTTGGCTATCAGGGCGTGGTGTCCATCATCGATGCGCTGGTAGACCGCAAGGACGTGATCGTGTACGATGCCGAGTCGCACGCCTGCATCATAGACGGGGTGCGCCTGCACATGGGCAAGCGCTTTGTGTATGCCCACAACGACATGGAGAGCCTGGAGAAGCAACTGCAACGCGCCACCAAGCTGGCCAACGAAACCGGGGGCGGCATTTTGGTGATCACCGAGGGCGTGTTTGGCATGTCGGGCAACCAGGGCAACTTGAAGGGCGTGGTGGAACTGAAAAAGAAATACAACTTCCGCCTGTTTGTGGATGACGCCCACGGTTTTGGCTGCATGGGCCCCACGGGGGCGGGCACCGGGGAGGCGCAAGGCGTGCAAGATCAAATCGACTTGTATTTCTCCACCTTCGCCAAGTCCATGGCCAGCATCGGAGCCTTTGTGGCGGGCGATACCAAAATATTGAAGTACCTGCGCTACAGCGTGCGCTCGCAAATCTATGCCAAGAGCATGCCCATGCCGCTGGTGGTAGGGGGCATGAAGCGCCTGGAGTTGCTGCGCACCCAACCTCAATTGCGCGAAAAACTGTGGAACGTGGTGAAGGCCGTGCAAAACGGGCTGCGCGAGCGCGGCTTCTACCTGGGCACCACCACCACCATGGTGACGCCCGTGCTCTTCAAGGGAGGTGTAGGCGAAGCGGCCAACATGAGCATGGACTTGCGCGAAAACTATGGCATTTTCTGCTCGGTGGTCATCTACCCGGTGGTGCCCAAAGACGTCATTATGTTCCGGATCATCCCCACAGCTGCCCACACCCTGGAAGACGTGGAACGGACGCTAAATGCCTTTTCTGCGCTGAAAACGAAGCTTGATTCGGGCTTTTACCGCAACGAAGAGCTGGTGGCGGTAACCAAATGATCTAAAAAAGCGGCCTTTTTAGCTTTTTTGGATGGTTTTTGCTTATTTCGAACGGAGTTTTGGAGACTAGAAACCATTAAACACCCATACAATGAAAAAATTTGAAGAATTGAAGAACCTCATTGCCGCGATCGAACTGGATGCCGACAAGTTTTATAACAAGGGCAACAGCGCAGCCGGCACGCGCGTGCGCAAGGGCATGCAGGATTTAAAAAACATCGCGCAGGCGATCCGCGCGGAAGTTCAGGACCTGAAAAACAAAGGCGAAGCAAAGTAAGCCGCTGAATAGCTATATGGAAAAGGCCGTCCGAAGGGATGGCCTTTTTTGTTGCCGATGGGGCGGGGTGGGTGATTAGTTTTTTGACGTGCGCCTCATGGCCCCTTCAAACCCCACGCGCACCATCAGTGGCTCGGAGAAGGGGCTCATATCGCGTGGGTCTACAAGGTTGTACAATACGGTCGAGTGGCCTTGCAGCCAACGGGTGATGCGAAATGTTTTTTTGATGCCCACGGGAAGGCTGAAAACCCACTGGCGCACTTCGCTCTCGGGCGGTGCATTCAGGTTGCGGGTGGGAAGGGTGTTCATCCATTCCGGATACACTTGAAACGAAATCCCCTTTTTCCAGACGAAACCTGCTTGCAGCCGCGGCCCATAGATACGGCTTGCCCCGTTGTGCAGGCCGCGATTGAACTCCAAACGGTGGTTCCAGCCTGCCCCGGCCTCGATGCGGCCGGACACTTTGTACAGCACGTAGGGGTTGATGTCCCACAGCACCCGCGTGGCGTTGGTGAACTGAAACGTGAGGCCCGGCACCAGCCGCTCGATCAATGGCTTGCCCTTCATGGCGTTGGGCACGCGCTTGGGTAGGTCTTTCAGGCTCGGCACATCGCTGTATTGGCGTTTCAGTTTGGCCATCTTGTCCATCGCTTGCTGCAGCAACTCCTGCTTGCCCGCAAAGTGGTCAAGGGCGGGCTGTTGGATATGCTCGATCACCAGGTCTTTCAGTGCGGCACTGTCCATCTTCGTTTTTCCTTTTAGATCGGCAATCTGTTGCTGGCCCTCGTTTAGTTCTTTTACATCCACAAGTTGGCTTGCGCGGTTTTCGATGAATTGGTCGGGGTTGCCTTGCGTAAGTTGATTCATGTCAGCGGTATAGGACGGCAGTTCTTTAGATAAGCCGTCCATGCCCGGCAGCGAGGGAAGGGCCGTGTTGCCGGGGGCGCCAACATGGCGCAAGGGATTGGAAGCCATGCCGGACAAATCCGGCTGCTCGGCCAGCGGCAACTCAAAGGCCTGACGTAAGCCGGGTATTCCCAGCGACTGCTCTACTTCGGGCGGCAGTTGCAGGGCGCTGATCTGGCCGAGGGTTTTTTGGTGGATCGCTTGCGCGGATGTTTGTAGCTGTGATACTGTTTGAGAACGCAGCCGGTTCAGGCTGTCGATTTTACGCTGCATGTAGCCGGTAGGCAGTTGGAGCGTGGCGAGGCTGTCTTTCACGTGCATCAGTCGCTGGCGGGCGGAGTCCAGCGGCAGCAGCAGGCGTTGGGCCGAAGTCTGAAGGCTGTCGCGTTGGGCGAGGAGTTGCTGGCGCAGCGAGTCGGC
>JALONI010000047.1 GCA_025455015.1 Cyclobacteriaceae bacterium
CATAGTTTCTCTTTCAAGTTGTGTACGAAGGCTTATAATCCGTTGAGTAAGTTTTGCATATTCATCATTGACGTGCCGATCATGCTCATCTTTCATTTTCTGGTTCTCACCTTTTTGTTTTTCTATATTAAGAAGTAATGTTTGTTTGGATATTTCTAATTGCTCTGCTTCAACTGTTTCTCGTTTCTTTAAAATTGTTACCTCTTCTTCCATTAATTTTACTCTTTGCTCTTGGATTTTGTTGCCCATCTCACTAAACTGATTGATGGCTCCTACAAGCATTGCAGTTGGTGATGCTCGTCGTTTATAGTTGGTTGAATTTTTTTTGTCATTTTCATTAAAATCTTCGCTATCCTGGTATACACCTTCCCGTAGTTTTTCCGTTACCGCTTCAGTCAAATGTGGTTTGTTGTTTAGATGCATACGCAAGTACAGTACATCATACCGTTTTGAAATGAAATTTTCAAACACACTGTCATGTGTGCCAGACTGATGAAAATTGGCATCTGCTTTTTTATATTCACTAAGAACATTCAAATAAATGTCTCTCCACTTATTCCAGGTGTGACGAATTTCATGAGATTTTGATGGATCAATTTCAGCATCATCAAATTTTGGATGATCAAACAATAACTTTCCATATCCATTTGTTTTTATTGCGCAATGTTCTGCTACGTCTCTCCAGAATGGCTCGTTATGTCTTCCTAATCGTTCGGTTAGCGTATCTTTCGGAACAGGGTGTCCCAACTGACCAAGGCGATCCGCAAAACCAGCGTGCGGCAGATATTGACCCTGGACAAATATGACTTGCCGCCCGAGGTATTTGCCGCGGGCATTTTGATGATCGGGGGGAGCACGCACTTGAACAAAAAAGGAAATTATTTTGAGGGCGACCTGAGCGGCATCCAGGCGGCAAATTTGCCTTTCTGGTTTCAGCACTTCTACAAACCGGGCAAGCGCATCGCCAAAACGCGCAATTGGGAAGCCAAACTCGCGGAGATCACCGAGAAAGCAAAAGACTGGGACATCGGCATCATTGTGGGCGTGCCCGCATGGATTCAGATTTTGCTGGAAAAGATCATCACCCATTACAAAGCAAAGAACATCCACGAGGTATGGCCCAACCTGGCCGTGTATGTGCACGGGGGGGTGTCGTTCGATCCGTATCGGAAGGGGTTTGAAAAACTGCTCGGGCGCCCCATCCACTACATCGAAACCTACCTGGCATCGGAGGGTTTTATTGCCTACCAAACCTTGCCCATGCGCAGGTCCATGAAATTGGTGCTGAACAATGGTATTTTTTATGAGTTTGTGCCGTTTGATGACAAGAACTTTTTGCCTTCGGGCGAAATCAAACCCGAGGCTGAGGCCTTGATGATTGATGAGGTGGAGGAAGGAAAGGAATACGCCATCTTGCTGTCTACCTGCGCGGGCGCGTGGCGGTACCTGATTGGCGATGTAATCAAGTTCACTTCCGTGGAGGAATCCGAACTCATCATCACAGGGCGGACCAAACACTTCTTGAGTTTGTGTGGCGAGCACCTCTCGGTGGATAACATGAACAAAGCCATTGAACTGGTGGCCGATGAATTGAACATCGCCATCCGTGAGTTTACGGTGGCGGGCATCCCACACGGCAGCCTGTTTGCGCACCACTGGTATGTGGGCACCGATGACCCGGTGGACAAAAAGAAGCTGCGCGACCGGCTCGACTTCCATTTGGAAAAACTCAATGACGACTATGCCGTGGAGCGAAAGGCGGCTCTCAAAGAAGTATTGGTGGATGTGCTGCCCGTGCAAACGTTTTACGATTACATGGAAGCGCGCGGCAAGGTAGGGGGGCAAAACAAATTTCCACGCGTGCTCAAAAACGCGCAGCGCGAGGAATGGGAGAAATTTATTGCCCGGTAGCGCATGCACATCGTTTGGAGCGGCATCAAGCTGGGCATCCTGCTGGCTTTTTTGATTGGCCCCGTGTTTTTTACACTGATTCAAACCAGCGTGGAGCGGGGTTTTGTGAAAGGAGCCTTGGTGGCCGTGGGCGTGTCGCTGAGCGATGCGGTCTATGTGGCGGTGTGCTACTTTGGTCTGGTGCAGTTTATCAATCAGCCAAACTTTCGCGAGGGGCTGGCCTATGGCGGAGGTATCATTCTGATAGGCTTTGGGCTGTACCACTTGCTCATCAAAAGCAGACGAGGCGTGGCCGCGCCCGTGCAGGCGGCCACGGCCAGCACCAGCTGGCGCTACATGGCCAAAGGGTTTGTCATTAACGGGCTAAGCCCCATGGTGCTGATCTTTTGGATCGGCACGCTGAGTGTCGCCTCCATCGACCTGGGCTACACGCGCGGCTATGAGTTTTTGATTTTCTTTGTTTCGCTGCTGCTCACGGTTTTCGGCACGGACCTGCTCAAAGCCTATTTGGCCGGCAAGCTCAGCCGGCTCATCACCGCCCGTTTGCTGCGCATCATGAACATACTGGTCGGGCTGTGCCTGATCGCTTTTGGCATCCGGCTGGTGTGGCAGGCCGATACGTTTTTGTAAGCAGCTAGCGAAAGGTGGCCATCATCAGCTCCACTTTGTCGCCCAGCTCGCCCACGCCCACCGCGGCCCATACGGCAAAGAGCGCCACCAAAACTTTGATGATTGGGTGAACAGCAAACCCCGTTTTGGCGTGGATCAGCGTTGTGACGGGCGGAAAGAAAACCAACGCCAGCCCAATCAGAAACACGCCAAAGAAAGGATCGTTTCCCCACCCCACGTTTACCGCGCCCATCAGGGCTATTCCGAGGCCAACCAACACGCTTAGTGCGCGCCCGGCCCCATTGATTATTCTGCTCATCTTTCGAGTTTTTAAAAGTACTTTTAAATGCAAAGTAAATGCGGTCAATGCGTTTTTCCAAGCGGTGTGCCCGCGCAAGCCCGGCTGTCATCCAAAAGAGGCCTCCGCCAGAAAAGGCATTTGGATGAAAATCAAGGAATTAGTAGCTTCGTGAGGTATAAGAAAAAAATCATTCTCATTTACCCCAAAAGAGCCCAACCATGAATATTCGCTTGTTTCTGACCGCAGCAGCCCTGACGCTGGGCTCTTTCGCAGTAGCGCAGGAGGTAGGCTCGATGCCCTCCCGCACATGGGCCAAGATTTCTCCGCAGCATTTTGTGATCAATACATTTCAATTGGGTGTCGAGCATTTTACCCCTGATTTTTCAGGAAGCTGGAACTTCTCGGGCGGCTTTCGCAGCCAAGGCGGCAGCGGCACGTACGATACCGAAATCCAGGGTGGCGAACTTGATATTCAATACCGGAAATACGTGCGGCCGATGAAGGTCTACACGGGTCGTAAAAACCGAAATTACGTTCAAGGGGTTTACGTGGGCCCCTTTGTCAACGGGGGGGCGTATGCAGTGGATGATCAATACAGCAGTACCTGGATTTCTGTTGATCAAAACGGGCGGCAGGTCATTCAAAGCCAAACGTATGGTAGCGTGTACGATACGCGGCACGTGGCCGGAGGGCTGACGATTGGCGTGCAGCGCACGTTTTGGGAAGTACTCGCGTTGGACGTATTTGTTGGGGGCGGGGTGCGTTTCAGCCACGTGGAGATGCGAGCCACCACGCCCAATTGGTCGTATTACACCGGTGTGTTGGATCCCGGGTTTTCGGGAATTTTTCCCCGCATCGGAATAAAGCTGGGTATCTCGTTGTAAGCAGGGCCGCGTGGCGCCTGCGGCACGGGTTGTACGCGGGGGCCGGGGTTTTTGGCCACGGGTGCCCGATGTGGCTGATCAAAAAGCCACTGTGGCCACCGTGTTGCGCCCGCCCGCGTTTCGGTCCGTGCTGACGTAGGCGCACTTCATCCACCCCGTTTGACACTTCAGTCACTCACTTTCTGAAAGCCGGGCTTCCCGGCCCACTTTTGTCGTGTAACCGCACAAATGGTTCATGGTATGAAGTGGATTATCGCCTGTCTTTTTTCTTCGGCTGTGGCCGCTGCGCAAACACCCGTGCGCGGCCGCGTGATGGATGGCGAAGGCCAGCCGGTGCCGGGCGCTAATGTAATGGTGAAAGGCACCTATGACGGGGCCAGCACCGGTGTAGACGGGGTCTTTCAGTTCGTCACCTACGAAACGGGACCGCAGACACTCCTGGTCTCCAGCATGGGTTACGCCTCGGTGGAGAAACCCATCGACCTACAAGGTGCCGCGCTGGTTCTGGACTTTTCGTTGCGTGAATCCATCAACGAATTGGAGAGCGTGGTGATTTCGGCTGGAGCCTTCACCGCCAGTGACCAAAACAGGCGCACGGTATTCAAAGCGCTTGACATTGCCACCACGGCCGGGGCCACGGCCGATATTGCCGGGGCATTGAACACGCTGCCCGGTACGCAGAAAGTAGGAGAGAGCGGCCGCTTGTTTGTGCGCGGGGGTGATGGCCACGAGACGCGCACGTTCATTGACGGCATGGTGGTGCTGGACGCCTATGGCCCTGCGGCACCCAATACCCCTTCGCGTGGGCGGTTTTTGCCCTTCATGTTCAAGGGTACCAGTTTTAGCACAGGAGGGTATTCGGCCGAATACGGCCAAGCGTTGTCCTCCGCTTTGGCGCTGGACTCGAAAGACGAAGACCCCACCACCCGCACGGACATCGGATTGCTTTCGGTGGGCGCGGATGTGGCACACACGCAGGCATGGAAAAACGGCTCGTGGGCGGGTAAAGCACAATATACCAACCTGCGCCCTTACATGAATTTGATCAATCAGGAAATCGACTGGATTGCCCCGCCTGTCTCCACCGAGTTGAGTACCGCGTTTCGGCAGAAAGTGGGCACACGCGGGTTGTTTAAGTTTTACGGCAATGCCGACCGCAACCAGTTTTCACTGTATCAAACCCCCGTGGGCGATGACGCAACCAAAGAAGCGCTGGAACTGACCAACGTATATCGGTATGGCAATGCCACCTATGCACACGCTTTTGGCGATCGTTGGTTTTGGCGCGCGGGCGTATCATACAACCTGAACGAAAACCACGTTGACCGTGCCGCGGCCGGCTTGCGCGAACGCGAAACGGGCGTACACGTCAAGTCGGTGATTGAGCAAACCGTCTCCGACCGGGTGGAGTGGAAGGCAGGGGTGGAGTTGATACACCGCCAGTATTCTGCACGGTGGCAGGCCGGTCAATCAGGTGTGCGGGTGCAGGGATTTACCGAACCCTTGTGGGCCGCTTTTGCGGAAGCCGATGTATATGCCAGCAAAAGATTTGTCATGCGTGCGGGTGTGCGCAGCGAGTACCAGGCCTTGAACCAAACACTGGGCGTAGACCCCCGTGCTTCACTGGCCTATAAAGTGGGCGAGGGGCAAATGTCGCTGGCGTATGGCCGCTTTCGCCAGTCGGCCGCCAACCACTGGCTGCGTTCCGATAGCCGGTTGGCATCCGAAAAGGCCGAACATGTCATCCTCAACTACCAGGTGATCAAAAACAACCGCACCTTCCGGGCCGAGGCGTACTACAAAAACTATGTTGACCTGGTGAAGTTTCAGTCGGCTACCGCGCAGTTGCCCAATGCCTTTATGCCCTTCGCTCAGCCGCTGCTCAACACAGGTCATGGATTTGCCAAAGGGTTTGAACTGTTTTGGCGCGATAACCAGTCGGTCGAAAATGTTGACTATTGGATTTCCTATTCGTACCTGGACACCCAACGCGACTACCTGAACTTTCCTGCGGCCGCGCCACCTTCGTTTGCGTCTGCGCACAATTTTTCGGTGGTGTACAAACACTTCGTGCCCGCCATTAAGTCGCAACTGGGCCTGACGTATTCTTTTGCCAGTGGGCGTCCTTATCACAACCCAAACTTCGCGGGCTTTCAAAACGCGCGCACCCCCAGCTACCAAGATTTGAGCGCCAACATCAGCTACCTGCCTAACCCCCGCATCATCATTCATTTCTCGTGTACCAATTTGCTGGGCCGCGACAACATCTTTGGTTATCAGTTTTCGCCCGAGGCAGGGGCGGATGGGCACTACGCCTCGCGCGCCATTCGGCAAGCCGCACCCCGGTTTGTTTTTTTGGGCGTCTTTATCACGCTATCCAAAGCCAAAGGCATCAACCAATTACCGAGTTTGTAATCCATGTTCCACGTAACTTTATCACATCTTATGAAAACCCTTTTTGTGACGTTCCTTCTGTTCGTAGCCTTGGTGGCGCAAGCCCACGACAAAAAATTTGAAGAGGCGATGGCCAAGCAGATTCAACACGTGTACACCGCTGAGAAAACAGAAGCGCTTCAGGCGGCCACGCACGCGCTGGACCGCATCGCGCAAGCGGAAAAAAGCCGCTGGGAGCCGCTTTATTATGCCGCGTTTGGCTATGTGATGATGGCCAACCGCGAGCCGGAGGCCGCCAAGAAGGATGGCTATCTGGACCAGGCCATGGAGCGGATACGGAAAGCTGCCGAAGCCAGCCCCAACAACAGCGAGATTACCGCGTTGGAAGGATTTGCCCACATGATCCGCGTGACGGTTGATCCGGCCACGCGCGGCCAGCAATACAGCGCGCTCAGCATGCAGGCGTATGGCAAGGCGATTCAACAAGACCCGGGTAACCCGCGTGCCCTGGCGCTCATGGCCCAAATGCAATACGGCATGGCCCAGTTTTTCAAGTCGTCCACAGCCGAGGCTTGTACTATGGCACAAAAAGCATTGGCGTTGTTTGAGGGCGCCAAGAGTGAAAGTCCACTGACGCCCGCCTGGGGCCGGGGTATGACCGAGGGATTGTTGGCGCAATGTCAGTAGCCGAATGAACGTCTCATCTGCGGCCCCCATGGCCAGCGGGGTCAACCTAAATCGTGGCGCAACGCGTATTTTTATGGCGATGAAATTTTCGGCTCTCCGGCAGTATGTACGCATCGTGTTGATTTCGCTGGCGGGCTCAGCGCTGACCACGTATTTTTCGTGCCCGGGGTGCGCCAGCGACTTTTCACGCTACGTCTGGGTTACGCTGTTCTCCGCTACGTTGTGGATTTCGCTGTGGATCGGAAATGGAGCCATCACCAACGCGCTGTCGCGAAAGGTTTCGTGGGTAGCGTATCCGCTCAAGCGTTTTGGGTTGGGGGTGGTGGCCAGTATTGTGTACACGGTCAGCGTGACCCTGCTCATAACGTTGGCGTGGGAGCGGTGGTTGCACTTCACGTTTGGAAATTATTTCTCCAACGTGGTGCTTCCTTCGCTGATTATCACCACCATCGTATCGCTTTTTTTGCACAGCCGTTCGTTCTTGCTGAACTGGCGGGAAATGGCCGTCAATGCCGAGCGGCTGCAGCGCACCAGCGTGCAGGCACAATATGCCACCCTGCGCAGCCAGGTAAACCCGCACTTTCTGTTCAATAGCCTCAACGCCCTCACCAACCTGGTGCACCAAGACCCGGACAAAGCGGTGAAGTTCATCAAACAACTGGCGGACGTGTATCGCTATGTGTTGGACACGCGCGACAAAGAGCTGGTTTCCGTGGAGGAAGAGATGCGCTTTTTGGAATCCTATCTGTTTCTACAGCAGATACGGTTTGGCGATAAACTGCAATGGACGGTTGACCGCAGCGGGGCGCGTGGGCAAGTGGCCCCGTTGGCCTTGCAAATGTTGATCGAGAACGCCATCAAACACAATGTGATTGCCGAAGAGCAGCCGCTGCGGATACGCGTGTTTGCCGCGAACAACCATTGGGTGGTGGAAAACAACCTGCAGCGAAAAAAAGTGGTGCTGGAGGAAGCTTCGGGTATGGGCTTGGACAATATCCGAAAGCGATACGGTTTTTTGACTTCCGTGCCGATGCGTGTGGAAGAAGCCTATGGCTTGTTTCGGGTGAGCATTCCGTTTATTGATTAAACCTATCATTTAGCGCGCATTAAGTATGAAAAAATATTGGATCGTTGTGGGTTGCCTGGTGGCCACGCTTGGGTGCGGGGCACAGGACTCGGTTTACACAACCGCTTATCTGAAGAAAAGTACCCGTTTTGCAGCGACCACGCTGAGCATCGATATGCTGGCCTTGTCCGGGGGCAGTACCAGCAGCGCTTTTGGCGGTATAGGGCAAGGGGTTGACTTTAGCGGCACCTACATTCCGCGTGTATCTATTGGAGGAATCCATTTTTGGGGGCATGCCGATTTTTATGTGACATTCCCTTTGTCATTTGCCGCTTTGCATCAGCCGCCCCCGGGTTTTGAGGCGCTCACCTATCGGGCCGGTATTGAAACGGGGCTTCGTGTTTATCCGTGGGCTATAAAGCCCCGTGCCGTGCGGCCGTTTGTTGGGTTTAGCCGCAGGCTTTTGACGTTTTCTCAAAAAGTCGATGACATTGATTATGGCCGAGGGGCAGCTGTGTACCAGCGCACGATATCACCATGGCAAATAGGCGTGAGCTACACCACGCCCCGGTACATTATCAGCGCGTCCGCGTACTATCAGCACTTTCGGGAAGCAGATTATTTTGCGAGTCCCGCGCAGCAAAACCGCGTTCAGTTTGATCCGTGGGCCGTCAACCTGAGTTTTTCATGGTATTGGGATACCGATAAGGGCTATGCCACGCAGGAAAGCGTTGCCCGGCTAAACGCCATGTACAACATCCTAAAAAAAGAAAACAAGCTGAGTAGTTGGTATTGGGGCATCGGGCCATCCTCCGCCCTGCAAATGAGTCGCTCTTCATTTTTCGAAAACAATAAACCCTATTTAGCCGATGATTTTATTGGTGGCATCACCCCGGACATTACATTTGGCCGCTTTTTTGACAAACCCGATATGAATGTGGGCCTTTCTTTTCGCGCGTATCGCGATCGCCTGCAGGCTTTCGGTGATGATGTTCGCTTGTACCGCCAGTCGTTTATGGTGGAGTCGTACAAAAACCTATTTGACTGGCTTGGTTTTGTACCCTTTGTGGGGGCCACGGCATCCGTTGAGCGGCTCGGAGCTACCATCAATGGCGAGCGGTATCTTGACGTAAAGCCCGCCCTGGGTTTTATCTTTGGCTGGGATATTCGCGTCACGAAAACGGGTACCAGTTTGCTGCGCACCAACCTGCGCTACATTCCCCAGTTGCATCTTGATGTTGAGGGAGATCAAATCATGTTTGATCATCTGGAATTCAATTTCATCCAGTACGTTACCTTTATCGGCCGCAAGAAGGTATATCGGAAATATCAAAACCAAACAGATTGATGCGCATTCTTATTGTGGAAGACGAACCCCAGGCCGCGGAGCGGTTGTCGCTGTTACTCACACAAACCCTGCCGCAGTCCGAGATAGTGGCTCGCTTAGACACCGTAAAACGCAGCGTGGAGTGGCTCCAATCGGGCGCTGTCGATTTGATTTTTATGGACATTCAATTGGCCGATGGGCTGAGCTTTGAAATTTTTGAACAGGTGCCGGTCAAGGCCCCCGTCATCTTTACCACCGCGTACAACGAATACGCCCTGAAGGCGTTTAAAGTCAACAGCATCGACTACCTGTTGAAGCCCGTAGATGGCGATGAGCTGAACGCTGCGCTTACCAAATGGCAAACGCTGACTGCGCAACCCGCGGCCCCCGCCAAAATGATGGAGAGCATCGCCTACGCCATGCAAATGTTAACCAAGAAGTACAAAGAGCGATTTGTGGTAAAAGTGGGCGAACATCTTCGTGCGCTGGAGGTGAGCGAGATCGGATTCTTTTTTAGCCAGGAGAAAACCACCTTTGCCCAAACGGCCGATCACCGAAAACATATCTTGGATTTCACCCTGGATCAACTGGATGAACTACTCGACCCGCGGCACTTTTTTCGCATCAACCGAAAGTACATCGTGTCCATGCCCGCCATTGTGGACATGGTGAGCTATACCAACAGCCGCCTCAAGTTAAAACTGAGGGGCATGGACGACAACGACATCATCGTGGCGCGTGAGCGCGTACAAGAATTTAAAGATTGGCTGGACCGGTAGCGAGGGTTACAACCGGATGCTGAGTGTGAGCACTAAAAAGAAAATCAATTGTGTGAGGTATAGCGGCAACGCCAGCTTGTTTTCGCTTTTCACGCCCAGCACGTGGTAGCTGGTGAGCATGATCAGCGAAGTAAAAAACCACCCCACGTAGTTGCGCAACGGCACGTATCCATGCGTCCATGACCAAAAATCGTAGTGGACGGCCACTGGTTCGATTAGCCAATCGATGCCCACCGCCAGCAAGGCCCCCAGGATGATCTTGGCGGCCAGGGGAATTTTAAATCCATCGGTCAACACCGATACAGAGTACGTGATCAGCAGCCAGTTCAGTCCGATGATGATCGGCACCCCAAACAAGGTAGGCCCCAGCGTGGCTCCATAAGAGTAACGGCCAAATACAAGCCCCGTGTGTACACCCACAAATTCAATGATATAGCCAAACAAGAAGACAAAGGAGGCAAACCGGATCAGCTCGCTTTTTTGGTCGCGATGGTTGAGCCACAAGAGGGCTCCGCAAAAAATCAGGTTAAAAGGGGTTAACAGCCGGAAGTACTCCTGCCAGGGCGAGAGCATGCCCACGATGCCCACGGCATGCAACAACAGCACCAGCCAGAGGGAATAGGCGGAAATCAGCGCAGAAAACCGGAAATAATAGTGTTTCAGGACGGCCATACGCGTATAGAAACACGGTTTTACGCAAACTGTTCCGCCACCAACTCGGAAGTAATGCGGCCCGACTGCAGGCAAAGCGGAATGCCACCGCCCGGGTGGGCACTGCCCCCGCAGAAAAACAGATTTGGCACGTGGCCTACAAAATTAGGGTGGCGCAAAAATGCGGCAAACCGATTATTTGAGCTGGTGCCATACAAGGAACCCTGGTACGATCCGGTGCGCGATTCGATGGAGCGTGGGTCGAGGATGCGTTCCACAGCAATCAAAGGTTCAAGGGAGATGCCGAGCAGGCGATTGATCTTGGCGATGATGTTTTGGCGACTTCGCGCTATCAGTTCGTCCCACGGTTGCCCTTTGTTGGCCGGCACATTAATCATCACAAACCAGTTTTCGCAGCCGGGGGGTGCATCGTCCATTTCGTATTTGGAGGTGATGTTGATGTACACGGTAGGGTCATCGGTGAGCGTATGGGTGCGAAACAGGCAGTGGAACTCGTGCTCATAGTTGGCGGTAAACAAGATGTTGTGCAGGTCCAGCTCAGGAGACGAACGTTGAATACCCCAGTAAAAGATCAGCGCAGAGCTGGAGCGCTCCTGGTTGAGCGTGCGCTCGGGTGCGCGAAGCGAGGGCAGCAGTTTTTTATAGGTGGGGTACACGTCCATGTTGCTCACCACACAGTCGGCTTGCTCCACACCTGTTTCCGTGCGCACGCCACGGGCCCTTTTGCCGTGCACCGTAATTTCCTGCACAGGTGTGTCAAACCGGAATACCACGCCCATGTCCACCGCCAGGCGGTGAAGCGCGCGCGTGATGGTATGCATACCGCCTTTGGGAAGGAACGTGCCCACGTTAAACTCCAGGTGGGGAATGGAGGTGAGGATGCCGGGTGCCTGGTACGGGTCGGAGCCGTTGTAGGTGGCATAGCGGTTGAACAATTGCACGAGCCGTGCTTCGCCCAGTTTTTTTTTGTTTGCCTGATTCAGTGTAGTGAACAGCCCATACGAGGGTATGCCCGGCAATGCACGGGCCACCGCTGCGGAGAGCCACGTGCGGGTTTTATGCAGCGAGTTCTCTAGAAAAATGTGGCCTACGCGTTCGTACACGTTTTGCGAGTCGCGCAGGTAATCCAGCACTCGCTGGCCCGGCACGCCCAACTTGGTTTCGATCTCCCACGCCAACGTTTGCGGGTCGGCATGGGCCTGCAGCCGCGTGCCGTCTTCAAAAAAATAGTGGCAACTGGTGTCAATCTTCCGGTAGTCGTAGTAGTCGCGCGGGTTTTTACCGCACGCGGTAAACACCTCGTCCAGAAAATGCGGCATGGTAAACAGCGAGGGGCCGGCATCAAAGCGATAGCCCTCCACTGACAGCTCCGTCAGCTTGCCACCGGGGTAGGCATTGGCCTCAAAGACGGTGACGGCAAAACCCCGGGCGGCTAGCCGACAGGCGGTGGCCAAGCCGGCCACGCCCGAGCCGATGATGCTTACGTTTCTCACGCTTCAACAACAACCGCCCCTGCGCTTGGTTTGGGTGAGCAGATCGCAATTTTTGTACTATTTTTCGGCACCTAACCTATCTGTATGCTTGAGTCCAGCGAATCCGAAGCCTTGAACCTGATCCCGATGGGCGTCCCCCTGCCAGCGGTCTCCGGAAATTGTCAAAATTGTGGAACGTCCATCCGAGGCAAGTTTTGCACTGAGTGCGGCCAGCGCACCACCGTGAAGCGCCTCACGTGGCGCGATGGCTGGAACGACTTCTGGAGCCGGGTGTATGGGTTTGACGGCATGTTTCCGCGCACGCTGCGCGACTTGACGCTGCGGCCCGGGAAGGCCGCGCGCGAATACATCAATGGTGTTCGGGTCAAATACTACGGCCCCGTAGGCTATCTGTTTTTGATGGTCACCCTGTTTTTGTTGGTGGCCTCTATGTTGGGCATTTCCATGGCCGAGTTTTTTGGTTCGCAGCAAGCAGGCATGGGCATGGAGCAGTCGGAGGGCCAAGCCAAATTCAATAAAATGCTGTTTGAGGCCATCAGTGAAAACATGCGGTTGTTCTCGTTTTGCCTCATCCCTTTTATCACGCTGATGGCGATGCTCTTCTTCCGCAAAAGCAAGTTGAATTTCCTGGAGCACAGCGTCATGCCGCTGTACCTCAGTGGTCATATCTACTGGCTCTCCATCATCACATTGTTTGTGTTCAAAATCACCGGGCAGCTTTATCAACTCAACATGTTGGGCTTGTTGGCGTCCTTGTTGATGTTCGGTTTTGGATACAGTCAGTTGATCAGCTATCAAGGCAAGGTGAAGGCTTTCATTAAAGGGGTCTTGGCCTATTTGTTTGGCTACTTGCTGTTTGTGATTTTCTTTACTGTACTGACCATGGTCATTGTGTTTACGCGCCCCGAGTTTCGCGAATTGCTCGTGTCCCCCGCTAAGCCGTAGTGCGTTGGCGAAAATAAAAATACAACGGAATGCCCAGTGCCGTGAGCAGCAAGCCAAACAGCGAGTTGATCAGCGGTGAGTGACCGCTCAGGTAGTTCACCGTATCGTTGTACAGCGTAGCCACCAGAAAAAATCCCGTGAAGGCCACAAACAATCCGGGTACCCACGGATACCCCCACACTTTGTAGGGGCGCGGCACATCGGCCATCTTTTTCCGCAAGATGAACACGCCATAGGCACTGAGCCCGTAAAACAACCAGCTCACAAACACCAGCATGTCGGTGAGCATATCAAACGACCCGCTGAGCACCAGCAGCGATGTCCACACTGCATGGATAGCCAACGCGCGGGCGGGGCTTTGAAAGCGCGGGTGTACCGCGCCCGCTCCTGCGAAAAACCGTTTTTCTTGCGCCATGGCAAACGTGACACGCGCAGTGGCCAGGATGTTTCCATTGGTGGTGCCAAAGGTGGAGAGCATGACCAGCGCGGCAATCAACCCGCCCCCGGCCAGTCCAAACGCTCGCGTGGCGGCATCCGACCCTACAAAAGACGAAGCCGCCATATCATCTATGGGCAAGATGTATGTATAGGCCAGCACCACCAGCCCGTAGATGACAATGGTGAGCGATAGGCCGATGAGCAAGCTCAACGGAATGTTGCGTTGCGGATTTTTCACTTCACCCGCCACAAACGTGATGTTGTTCCATCCATCATAGCCCCAAAAGGCCCCGGACGTGGCTGCGATAATGGCCAGCAGCAGACCGGCATCGGAAAACGTGATGTCGGTGGATGAGGTGATCACCGAAGACCAGTCGCCTTTGCCGGAGAGCAACAGCCCGACCACCAGAACGGCCATGGCCGCTACTTTGAGGGCCGTGAAGACCACTTGAATACGTCCGCCAAAGGCCACGCTGCGGATGTTGACCCAACTCAACACCGCAACCAAGACAATCGTCAGTGCTTTGACACCGATGTTTTCGAGCGGGTGCAGGTGGCCGATGCCGGGCAGGTAAATGGCCACGAGTAGCTCCGTCTCGGGCGAAAAGCGCGGCAGGGAATAGAAATATTCGGCATAGATGGCAAACACGTAGGCAATGGACGCAACGCCAGCGGTGTTGAAGACGGCAAACGCGGCCCAGCCATAGAGAAACGCGACAAAGTCGCCATACATTTTTTGAAAAAACACATACTGCCCTCCGGTTTCGGGCAGCATGGCGGCCACTTCGGCATTGGTAAGCGCCCCACACAGCGTGATCAGGCCACCCACCACCCACACGGCCAACAACAGCACGGGCGAACCAAGCTGCGAGGCCATCAACGCAGGCTTCATAAAGATGGCCGAGCCGATGATGCCCCCCACGATCAGCGACACGGACGACCACAAGCCAAACGTGCGCGCGAGTCGGGTCATGGTGGTAAACTACTTCTTAATCTTGGCGTAGAGCGCATCCCACTGCGTTTGCAGTGCGGGCTGCGCGGCCAGCGAAGACCGGAATGCCTCCACCAGGTAGTTGGGCACCTCGCCCTTCTGTTTCACTTTGTCAAGTATGTCGGCCAGCATGTCTTGCGCATCTTTAGCCACCGCGGCCGTCTCTACTTGCTTTTGAAAGGCGGCCAGTTGATCAACCAGGCTGATGTCCACCCGCGCTTCGCGCTTGGCCAGAGCCGTGCGCCCCGCAATGCACTCGTTGAATTCGTCAATAATGGCATCGATGTCTTTGCGGCCCAGGGTGCCGTCTTTGATTTTTGTTTCCACCGATTCACATTCGGTTACAAACGAGGCCACAATTTTTTTGAAGGCCAGGTTGGGCAATTCCACTTTGGAGCCGTCTTTTTTCATCAGCATGCGGCCGTCAAACATAGTTTGGTTGGGCAGGCGAAAGGCAAGCATACTCAGGTAGCCGTCTTTGATGACCTTCATCAGCCGGTAGGCGTTGTCCCACAGCACCGGGCGGTAGCGTTCGTTGTCCAGCACGGCCTCGCGTACTTCAAAGGCTTTGAAAAGGATCTTGTCTCTGCCGGAGCCTACCTGTAGCCGGTCGAGCAGATCGTACGAGAGCAGCTTTAGGTCACCCCGCACGGTGTCGCCCTTGGCGGTGATGGCATAGTCCGTTTGGGCTGCGGCCCCCACCCACGCCAGGCACAGGGCGCTGGCTAGCATGTATTTTTTCACGAGTCGAATTTTTGTCAAATATAGCGGCTGCGGGTAAATACCGTGCGGGGCGTACGGCATTGGTTTCCTTGGCGGGATGGTGTAGCTTCGCCCCGGTTTATGATCAAGTACAATCCGAAAGTTTGGTTTTCGCATATCTTTCATGCCTACAGCCGCCACGTGATGCGCACCTTGACGCCCGCGGTGGTGTTCATGGCGCTCTTCTCCATAGGCCTTTGCTACTTGCTGTTGGATGTACTCAGCATCCATGAAAATGACTTTAAGCCCACCACGGATATGCACTCGCTCTTGGGCGTGGTGTTGGGATTGTTTTTGGTGTTTCGCACCAACTCCGCCTACGACCGTTGGTGGGAGGGGCGCAAACTTTGGGGCAGCTACGTCAACAACACGCGTAACCTGGCTCACAAGCTCAACGCTTTTTTGCCCGTGGGCGACCTCGAAAACCGGCAATGGTTTTCGACCATGATTGCCAACCTGGTGGCCTCCACCCGCGACCACCTCCGAAACGAGGCCGGCTACAGCGACTTAACCGTGCCGGACGATCAGTTTCTGGGCCGCATGCGTAAGGCCACCCACATCCCCAACCGCATCAGCTCGCTCATCTATGAGCGCCTCAACGAATTGTATAAAAACGGTGTGCTCACAGGCGAGCATCTTTTTTTGGTGGACAAGGAGATGAAAGAGTTTTCGGACATCATTGGCGCGTGCGAGCGTATCAAGAATACGCCTATTCCGTACTCGTACACCATGTACCTGAAACAGTTTATCTTCATCTACATCATTACCCTGCCCTTTGCGTTTGTGACCAAAGTGGGGTACGTTACCGTACCCATGGTGGCGTTGATCACCTTCGTGTTGCTGAGTGTGGAGCTTATTGCCGAGGAAATCGAAGACCCCTTTGGCAAGGATATTAACGACTTGCCCACGGACGAGCTAACCGAAAAAATTGGCGAACACGTGCAGGAAATTTTGATTCAGGGATGATGGCATCCGTTGGCCAGCGCGGCCCATCACGGGCAGACGCGTTATGGCTGAACGGTTAACGTGTAAATAACATAGCACACGATCAGCAGGATCATGACGGCATACATCACCAGGTCTACGCGCACGTACGCCTTGTATTGCCGGTATAACGCCATTATTTTTTTCAACACAGCGAGGGTATTCAAAAGGTCAGGTGTCTTGGCAAGGATGACAATTATTTCGTCTTCCCGGACAACAAAAGTGGTAAAAATCCGTCTTCTACGTGAATCCGACAAATACCTGCGCCAACGGCAAAAAATTGTTCGCGAATGGCCTAACCAACGTTGCCTCCGCGTGTTTTATTCATCTATTTGATCCTCAAACAACTATGCGTTTTTTCTTTATCTGTCTTTTGTTTCCGCTCGGGTTGGTAGCCCAAGAAAAATTCACCATTAGCGGCTATGTGAAGGATGCGGCCGATGGCGAAGCCCTGATCGGGGCCACCATTTACATCAAGTCGCTGACCACGGGCACCACCACCAACGTGTACGGTTTTTATTCGATTACCCTGCCCGCGGGCAACTATGCCGTTGACTATACGTACGTGGGCTATGCCTCGCAGCTCCAAAACATAAGCCTCACCCAAAACATCCGGCTTGACATTGAATTGGCGGCCGAAGGCAAGCAACTCGAAGAAATTGTGGTCACCTCTGAGCGGGAAGAGCAGGGGGTGAAGGCCCTGGAGATGAGCACAAACAAACTCGACATCAAAACGATTATCAAAATTCCGGCCTTTTTGGGCGAAGCCGATGTGCTTCGAAGTTTGCAACAACTGCCGGGCGTGACCACCGTGGGCGAGGGGGCCGCGGGGTTCAATGTGCGCGGGGGCAATGTGGGCCAGAATTTGGTGCTGCTGGACGAGGCCACCGTCTACAACTCATCCCATTTGCTGGGATTTTTTTCGGTCTTTAACCCCGATGCGGTAAAAGATACCAAGCTGTACAAAGGGGCGATACCGGCCCAGTTTGGAGGCCGCATTGCCTCGCTGTTGGACGTGCGCATGAAAGAGGGCAACAACAAAGATTATGAAGTAACGGGCGGGGTGGGCACCGTTTTTAGTCGCGCGGCCGTGGAGGGCCCCCTGTTCAAGGGCGATGGTTCGTTCATTGTGGCGGGCAGGCGCTCGTATGCAGATATTTTGGCGCGCCCGTTTGTGGATATCTTGAGTGACGGGGGAGCGCTCAATTTTTATGACCTCACAGGAAAGGCCAACTACAACATCAACAAGCGCAATCGCATTTTCATTTCGGGTTATACCGGGCGCGACAATTTTTTCTTTGCGCGCAACCAGGGTTTTTCATGGGGTAACAACACCGGCACCATCCGGTGGAACAAGATTTTCAACGACCGTCTGTTTGCCAACTTCTCCGGCATATTCAGTCGCTATGACTATGCGTTGCAGTTTGGCGAAGACGCACGCGACAACTTCAACTGGAAGTCATCCATCCGCAACGTGACCTTCAAACCCTCGTTCAGCTATTTCATCAATACCAACAACGAGCTGTCGTTTGGGGCCGAGGTAAACTACTATTCGTTTGAGCCCGCCAATGCTTTTGGCACATCCAATGGCAATCGGGTAGATATCGGCTTGCCCGAGAAATACAATTTGGAGTCGGCCATCTACCTCGGCAACAGCCAAAAAATAGGGAGTGCGTTGGCGGTGGAGTACGGGCTCCGCTTTTCACACTTTGCCGGCTTTGGGCCGGGTACAGTGTTTACCTACAACGACACCATCCCGGGCCGCAGGAGAACGCCCGTGGCGGAGCGCACCGTGGGTCGGGGCGAGGTGATCCAAACCTACCAAAACCTGGAGCCACGCCTGTCGCTGAAGGCTGAACTCAATGACCGCAGTTCGGTGAAGGCCAGCTATACGCGCATGGCGCAATACCTGCATTTGATTTCCAACACCACCGCCTCCAACCCGCTGGATGTTTGGACGCCCAGTTCGAACAACATCAAACCCCAGGTGGGCGATCAGTATGCGGTGGGCTATTTCCGCGACCTCGGGCCGCAGCGGCAATATGAGTTTTCCGTAGAGGGCTATTACCGCAAGGCCAAAAATCAAGTCGATTATATTGACGGGGCTGATTTACTGATCAACGAGTTTCTCGAAGGCGATTTGCTCAGCGGTGATGGCCGTGCCTACGGATTGGAGTTTTACGTGCAGAAAAAGACGGGCCGACTGAACGGATGGGTGGCCTATACATTGGCGCGCACCGAATTGCGGGTAAACGGCATCAACAACAACCAGTGGTACGCTACACGCTTTGACCAAACGCACAACCTGAAAATGAGCGGCTTTTACGAAATCAACAAACGTTGGTCGGCTTCCGCCAACTTTACGTTAGTCAGCGGTACGCCCAATACGTTTCCCACCTCCAGGTACACCGTGCAAGACATACTAATCCCGTACAATGCGGACGACTCGCGTAACAACGTGCGGCTTCCCGCTTTTCACCGCCTGGATGTGTCGTTCCGGTTGGAAGGAAAAACCGTGAAGCGAAACGGCAAGCCGCGCAAAAACACAGACTATTGGGTGTTTGGCGTATACAATTTGTACGGCAGACGCAATCCTTTTTCGACCTACTTTACGCAAGGCTCCGAGCGGGTGGCGCAAGGAAGTCCGATCAATAGCGAAGCGCGGCAACTGGCCATCATAGGCGCGCCTATCCCCTCGGTTTCGTATAACTTTAAATTTTGATGTTGATTTTTATGGTTCGCATAATCCGATCCTTCACCGTTGCTTCGCTGGTGGCCCTCGCATTGATGGGCTGCGAAGACACCATCTTTCCCACGTTGCGCGAGGCGGAACCCGTCTTGGTAGTAGATGCCTGGCTCACCAACAAACCCGGCCCGCAAACGATACGCCTCACGCGTACGCAGCCGTACTTCGAAAACAGTTTGCCGCCCGGGGTAGGCGGAGCCACCGTCACAGTGACGGACCAAAACGGGGTCGTTTATCCCTTTGTTGAGACGGCCTCGGGTGTGTACGAGTGGACGCCCAGCGGCAGCGAAGTATTTGGCCAAGTGGGCCTGCGGTATGATCTGTCAGTGGTGTTTGGGGGCGAGACATTTGTGGCGCAGTCGCGCATGGGGCGTGTGCCCGCCATCGACAGCATCACCTTTTTCCGCGAAGAGGCGACCCAGTTTGCCGATGAACAATACCTGGCAGAATTCTGGTCGGTTGACCCCAAAGGCCCGGGCGATGCGTACTGGATCAAGTTTTTCAAGAATGGCGTTCGGATGAACAAGCCAAGCGAATTGATCACCGCCTTTGATGCGGGCTTCTCGCGCGGAGGAAATTTTGACAGCGCCAATTTCATTGTGCCCATCCGCAGGGCCATCAACCCGTTTGACGAAGACCCCGCCAACGAAGGCCAGTTTTTGTCGCCCTACTCGGTGGGCGATTCGGTGTACGTAGAGATCAACGCGCTGACGGAGGCATCCTTCAATTTTTTGAACGAAGTGCGCATTCAAATTGACCGGCCGGGAGGGTTTGCCGAGCTGTTCAGCACCCCGCTGGCCAACGTGTCTACCAATGTGGCCAACACCAATGCCAACGGATCAAAAGTGGTGGGCTTTTTCAATGTGGGCGCGGTCAGCGGCCTGGGCCGCAGGTTCACCAGCTTGAGCGACTTGAGCGGAGAGTGACGGCCCCCCCATCCCTCCACTTACCCGGTGGGTGCGGGCGGCAGGCCACGGTTGAAACCGTGGCCTGCAGCCCGCTTTTTATGACGGCTTCGCCAAAAAGTGCCATGGCACGTCTGCAAATCGCCTATCTTTGGCTGCTTGCCCTTGTTTTCCATGACACGATTTTTCTGGTTGCTTCTGGTGCTGCCCCTGTTGGCCAAGAGCCAAACCACCCTGCAGACTACGCCCGCCTCGGTGAAGTGGCACCGCCTCAAAACCCCCCACTTCCAGGTGCTGTATCCCGCAGGCTTTGAAACACAGGCGCAGCGAACGGCCAACACACTGGAAGCCATTTACGAACCCGAGGCGCGCACCATGGGTGTGTTGCCCAGGCGCATCAGCATTTTGCTGCAAAACCAAACGGCCATCTCCAACGGCTTTGTAACCCTGGGCCCGCGCAGGAGCGAGTTCTTTACCATGCCCCCGCAGAACTACAACTTTTTGGGCAACAACGATTGGCTCGATCTGCTGGCCGTGCACGAGTATCGCCACATTGCGCAGTTTCAGCGCAGCGTAACGGGCATCAACCGCCTGGCCTATTATGCGTTTGGTCAGCAAACGTTGGCCGCGCTCAGCTTTGTGGCCGCCCCGCAGTGGTTTTGGGAGGGCGATGCGGTAGCCATCGAAACAGCCTACACGCCTTCCGGCCGCGGCCGCATCCCGCATTTCAATATGATGTTCCGCGTCAATGCCCTCGAAGGCCGAAGCTTCAACTACCACAAACAATACCTGCGCTCGTACAAGCACAACATACCCAATCACTACGTGCTGGGCTATGAAATGGTCGGCTACCTGCGGCAAAAGACAGGCGACCCCATGATTTGGGAACGCATTGCCAAACGGGCCTGGGCCGGCTCCATTATTCCTTTCACGTTCTCTTCTGCCATCAAAAAAGAGGCGGGCCTCACCGTGACGCAGTTATACAACGAACTGGCGGCCGAGCGCCAACGGCAATGGCAGACGCAGGTCGACTCGCTGCCGCTAACGCCCTTTAAAACACTCACGCCCCGAAAACAACCGACATACACCGACTATGAGTTTCCGCAAGTACTTGACGATGGGCGCATCGTAGCGCTCAAGAGCGGCCTGGGCGACATCGACCAACTGGTGATCATCGGCAAGAAGATGCGCACGTTTGTGCCGGGCATTCTCAACAGCGCGGGTATGTTGTCGCATGCCAAAGGCCGTATGGTGTGGAACGAATACCGCTTTGACCCGCGCTGGCCCATGCGCACCTATTCGGTGGTGATGGCCTACGATTTGAACACGCAACGCAAGCACCAGATCACGCGCAGGTCGCGCTATGCGGGGGCGGCCCTCTCGCCCGATGGGCAACAGGTAGCCACCATTGAAACGACCGAGGCGTATGAAACACGCGTGGTTGTACTCGACTACCTGACCGGTGCGGTGAAGAAGCAGTTTGACAACCCGGCCAATGAGTTTTATGCCATGCCCGCGTGGGACAGCCAAGGGAACATATACGCGCTCAAAAACACCCCCCGGGGAAAAACGATTGTGCGCATCAACGCTGCCACGGGCCAGCAAACGGATTTGTTTGCCCCCACGCGCGAGAACATCGGGGCACCGATGCCGGTGGGCAAGTACGTGCTGTACAACTCGCCCCGCAGCGGTATCGATAACATTTATGCCGTGGATACCGAAACCGGCATCCATTATCAGGTGACCCAGGCGAAGTATGGAGCCTTCAATGCGGTGCCCTCGCGCGATGGCCGCAGCCTGGTGTACGCGCAACAGACCCGCGATGGCAAAGACATTGTGCAGATGCCCTTTGACCCGGGCGCGTGGCAGGTGGTGGCGCACCAAAGCCAGCAGCCCTCCACGTTTTTCAAGCACCTGGTGGAGCAGGAGGGGCACCCCGACATTTTACAGAACGTGGCGAGCCGGCAATACCAGAGCCACCGCTACCACCGCATCCGCGGGATGCTGAACCCGCACAGCTGGGGAGCGTTGTTCAATAATTCGACCTTCACGCAAGCGGATGTGGGCGTCACTTCGAAAGATGTGTTGAATACCACCGAGGTGTATGGCGGATACTCGTATGACATCAACGAACGCACCGGCTCATGGAAGGCACGCGTGAGCTATCAAGGGGCCTATCCGATCCTCGACCTGGAGATGCTAACGGGCAATCGAAAAGAAGAAACGGGTATTTTCGGCCGAGAGGTGGAACTTCGCTGGAAGGAAACCACCGTGTCGGGTGGAATACGATTGCCCTTCAACTTCACCCACTCCAAATATTTCACATCGCTGGAGGTGGGAAACCAGGTTCAGCTGACCAACGTACGCGCCTTTTCACATCGGGTAAGCGAAGAAGGAACCCTTCTTACCGAAGGACCGGGTCGCTACGTGTTGGCAAATGACACGCTGACCTACGGATTTATTGATCGTCCTGAGACGGGCACGCTAGTGGCCAATCGGTTTTCTGTCACGTTTTCAAACATCCTGAAAACGAGCCCGCGCGATTTCCAGCCCCGGTGGGGACAGTTTTTGGCGTTTGAAAGTTTTTCAACTCCCTTCCGGTCAGATTTCCGCGGCCGCCTCACGGCCCTGCGGGCAGGGCTGTATCTACCCGGGGTGGCCAAACAGCATTCCATCTTACTTCGATTCAATACGCAAACGGCCTTGGAAGACATCAACACCGATGTTTATGCTTTTCGAAATCGGGTTTTTCGACCACGAGGCTATGCATATCCGCGCGATTCGCGCTTTACCAGTTTTTCCGCCAACTACGCGTTGCCTCTTTGGTACCCGGACATCGCCCTGGGCCCCGTGTTGAACATCCAACGCATCAAGATCAATGCCTTTTTGGATTGGGGGCAAGGGCAGGGGAGAAACTATTTTTATCGAATCAATAGTAACCGTGTGTATGTTTCGACAGCCGATGCCACCTATCTTTCATTGGGTGGCGAGGTGACCGTGGATTTCAACCTCTTCCGTTTTTTGCCCAAATTCGAAGTGGGAATGCGCACCACCTACGTCACGGCCAATCGGGTTTCCAACAGCGGGTTGGTCAGCGAGTTCATCATTGGCAACATCGGGTTCTAAGGCCGCACGTGAGGGCGTTGGCATCAAAGGCGCACGGGGCGTCTCCGTTTCAACAGATTCCTCATTCATTTGAATTTCGGCCATTTTAGCCCTATTTTTGACCCTCTTCAACACATTAGAATCACGCACACACCATGGCAGAAATCATACGCATGCCCAAAATGAGCGACACAATGACGGAGGGCGTCATCGCCAAATGGCATAAAAAGGTAGGCGATCAGGTGAAATCGGGCGAACTGATGGCCGAAATCGAAACCGACAAGGCCACCATGGACTATGAATCGTTCAACAGCGGCACTGTGCTCTACCTGGGTGCCAAAGAGGGCGAGGCCGTCAAAATCAACGAGGTGCTGGCCATTGTGGGCACCAAAGGCGAAGATTACCAGGCCCTGCTGAGCGGGGCGGCCAATGCAGCCGCCAGTGGAGGCAAAACCGAAACCAAGACAGAACCGGCAGCCGCCACCCCGGCCGCATCGTCTGCCCAAAAAGCAGATACGAGCGGCATCAAGGCGGAAATCGTCCTGATGCCCAAGATGAGCGATACCATGAGCGAAGGGGTCATCGCAGCCTGGCATAAAAAAGTGGGCGACCCGGTGAAGTCGGGCGACCTGGTGGCGGAAATTGAAACCGATAAAGCCACCATGGAGTACGAATCGTACCACACCGGTACCGTTCTGTACCTCGGTGCCGAGGCCGGCAAGCCCGTGGCCGTCAACGGGGTGTTGGCCATCGTAGGCGAGAAAGGAGCCGACTGGCAAACGCTGCTCAAGGCGCATCAATCGCAGAGCACTGCGGCACCTGCTCCGGTGCCTGCAAAAACCGAATCAGGCGCTGCCAACAACGGAGCTGCCGTCCAGGTCTCCGCAGTCGCGTCATCCGAGCACGCATCCAACGGCCGCATCAAAGCATCTCCTCTTGCAAAGAAAATAGCTCTTTCGCCGTTATCATCAAATACTTGGTTTTCTTCATCTTTATAAAAGAATTTTCTTTTGAAATATTCTTCATTATCAATAAAATAAACTTGTAA
>JALONI010000113.1 GCA_025455015.1 Cyclobacteriaceae bacterium
TGCGAAAGTCATCTTCGTTGCGAAGCAGCAACCAGTAACCGGCCGCCAGCAGCAGCAAGGCCGCGTTTACTTCGATGAGGTAGTTGGCCGCATTCATGATCTTTTGTTTTTGAATTCTTCCAATTGTTTGACCAGTTGATCGATCTCGGTCACATTCATCTTGTTTTCATGAGCAAAAAAGGACACGAGGTTTTGAAAGGAACCTCCGAAGTATCCCTTCACCAGATTGTTCAGGTAGAACTGTGTGTATTTCTCTTTGGGGATGAGCGGGTAATACTCATGTGTTTTTCCATAGGCTTTGTAATCCACAAATCCTTTTTTCTCCAAAATGCGCACAATGGTGGACACCGTATTGTAAGCAGGCTTGGGCGCGGGCAAGTGCGCAATGATGTCTTTCACAAATCCTTTTTTCAGCGTCCACAGGATTTGCATGATTTGATCTTCGGCTTTGGTGAGCTCTTTCACGGTATTAGTCGGCTTTTTGGTTGGCAGCGTAGGTGGCGGGACTGCATTGCGCAAAAGGCAACGCATGAGTAAGTGGAAACTGGTAATCGCGGACAAACGCGGTCACCAATTGTTCGAATCGCCTTTCTTTGGCAGGCTCAATGGCACCGGGCGCAAAGTTGAACAGGAAGTAGTCGATGGTGCCGTTGGCATTAAAGTAAATGCGGTTGAAACACCGGGTGTCCACGGCCCAACCGAAGTTATTCGTTGCCAGAAACGTGTTCAAATCACTCAACAGCGAACGATACGCGTTGGCCACTTCCTGCTCTCGTCCGGCAAACGCGGCCTTCGATGGGTCGCTATGGACCGCAGACATGTATCGTTCGTCCAGGTGGGCGATCGAAATGCCTCGCTGCTCGGCACGCTGAAAAGTGGTGGCCAGTTTTTGGCCATGGCATGCAAGGGCAGCCACGAAGAAAAACCCGGTGATCTTCATATCAACTATATTTTACGTTTTAAAACTAAGTAATTAGTTGAAAATCTCCAAGAGAAAGTACTAAAAATTTGGGGGCACGCCATTCCACGGGAATGGGAGCCCAAGTGGAGCCGGGGATAAGCGCTAATAGTGCGTGGTGCAGAATGCCAGGATGTTGGCTCCCATGCGCAATGCTTCTTGGCGCTTTGCCTCGGGGTCATTGTGAATGCGCGCGTCCTCCCAGCCATTGCCAAGGTCGCTTTCGTACGAATAGAACACCACCAGGCGGCCCTCGTAAAACAAGCCCAGCCCCTGGGCCGGCTTGCCGTCATGCTCGTGTATCTTCGGCAGGCCTTTCGGGAATTTAAACTTCTGGTGGTAGATGGGGTGGTCAAAGGGTATTTCAGCCAGTTCCAATTCGGGAAACACTTTTTTCAACTCCAGCCGTACAAATTTGTCCATGCCGTAGTTGTCGTCCACGTGCAGAAAGCCGCCCCCCACCAAGTAGTTGCGAAGGTTGGCCGCTTCGGCCGAAGAAAAGACCACGTTACCATGGCCGGTCATGTACACGTATGGGTAGTTGAACAAATCAGGGCTGCCGACTTCCGTCACCTCTTCTTCCGGGTGCAGGTTCATTCCCAGTTCCTGGTTGCAGAACTGGATCAGGTTGGGCAGTGCCGTCTTATTGGCGTACCAGTCGCCCCCGCCTTGGTATTTCAGCTTGGCGATCTTGAGTTGCCCCATCGCGGGAGGGGTAAACAAAAAAAAGAGAAACAGGCTTGTCAGCAGGCGTATCACCGGGTAAAAGTACATCACTTTTTGTTTCGGCAGATGGCGCAATGGTGAAACGTGGAAAAAAGAGGGCTGGGATAGGGGTTCCCAAAAGTTGAGTAATTTTGTTCGCGTGTCTCTCAGAAATCATGGGCGCTCGTTTGCCCCAAAGATGAAGCGGACACGATGATTGCCTAGTGATGACTTTAAGAATAGTACTTCTGGCCGTCAAGAAACTCGAACCATGCAAGCCTACTTAGATCTCATGCGCGACATCATCGCGCACGGAACAACCAAAACAGACCGCACCGGCACCGGCACCAAGTCCGTGTTCGGGCGCCAGCTCCGGTTCGACCTCAGCGAGGGGTTCCCGCTGGTAACTACCAAGAAACTCCACCTCAAGTCCATCATTTATGAACTGCTTTGGTTTTTGAAGGGCGACACCAACGTCAAGTATTTGAATGACCATGGGGTAACGATCTGGAATGAGTGGGCCGATGAAAAGGGCGATCTTGGCCCGGTGTATGGAAGTCAATGGCGCAGTTGGCCGGCTCCGGATGGACGACACATTGACCAAATCGGCCAGGTGCTGCACCAACTCAAGACTAAACCCGATTCGCGCAGGCATATCGTGAGCGCCTGGAATCCGGCCGAAGTGGAGAACATGGCGTTGCCGCCCTGTCATGCCCTGTTTCAGTTTTACGTAGCCGAAGGAAAGCTGAGTTGTCAGTTGTATCAACGCAGTGCCGACTATTTTTTAGGTGTTCCGTTTAACATTGCCTCTTATGCCTTGCTCACGCACATGGTGGCCCAACAGTGCGAATTGCAGCCCGGTGACTTTGTGTGGACGGGGGGCGATGTTCATCTTTACCTCAACCATTTGGAACAGGCCGAACTTCAATTGACGCGCCAGCCCTTCCCGCTGCCCCGGTTGGTGATCAAACGAAAACCCGATTCCCTGTTCGATTACCAGTTTGAAGACTTTGAAATGGTGAACTACCAAAGCCACCCTTCCATTAAAGCGCCCATTGCGGTTTAGTTGCAGGTTGTCATACTGCTGACATTTTTTTGGCAGAAGAAAGTGAATGTTTGTTCATCACTTTCCCATGAGAGTTCTCCTGTTCCTTTTTGTTGCGGTAGCTGCCTGTGCTCCCATTGAATACGTGGACGACCCCGTCATCGGGGCCCGTATCGAGGTGGACACGCCCTCATTGGCGTTGATGCCCACCGACCGACATCGCTTGACGGCACGCTATTTTGACAACTATGGCTTACCTCAAGAGGCACCGTTGGTGTGGTTGAGCACGGTGCCCGCGGTAGCCGCGGTAGGGCCTGACGGCACGGTGCAGGCGTTCAGCAACGGACAAACGGTTGTGAGTGCTTCGTTTAACGGAGTCGAAAGTGCCCCTATTCAAGTCACGGTGGTAAGCGATGAAAATGCGGTAGCGAGTGTGGCCGTTGTTACCCCCACCCGTTCCCTGGCGGTGGGAGAGAGAATGCTGCTGACCGCCACGGTCAAAAACATTGCGGGCCAAGTTTTGACGGGGCGGCCCATCGAGTGGTTTTCAGAGAATGAAACTATCGCCACCGTGTCGGCCACGGGTGAGGTCAGCAGCCAGTCACCGGGGGTGGTGGGCATCTATGCGAAGTCAGAGGGTGTCAAAAGCAATACCGTTGTCATCACCGTGGGGCTGCTGCGCGATGGCACGTTCGTTCCCTCGGGCGGCTATCAGGCCAGGGGCACGGCCGTCTTAAAGATGGAGGCGGGACAGTTGGTTCTGGAATTGAGCAGCGACTTTCAAACCAGCTTTGCGCTGGGCACCTATGTTTATCTGGCCAATTCCACGAATGGGGCCCAGGTCAGGGCCGGTGGATTTGAAGTGGCCCAGATCACCACCAATGGGGCCAAGCGTTTTGCCATCACCGATCGCAATCCTAACATTAACTTGTTTGACTACCGCTACGTGATCATTTTGTGTAAGCCGGCCAGTGTTACGTTTGGTTTTGCGGATTTGAATTGACGGGGTGATGCGCGCACTGGTTGTCACAAGTTTGTTTTTTATGGCCGGGGTTACGGTTGCCAGCGGCTGGCCCCAACCCAAACGGGGCGGGTACTTTAAGTTGGGCCAGAATGCGATCATATCTGATGCGTTCTACAGTCCCAGCGGAGACATCACCACCATCCGCACTAACAGCTTGTTTACCACCAGCCTCTATGGCGAGTATGGCCTTACCGATCGGTTGACCGCGCAGGTTTATGTTCCTTTTTTTGTCAGCAGCACGTTGGCAGAGGTTCGCTTTCGCCAAAGTGGGCGTGTAGAACCCTCCGAGCGACTGGATGCCGTGGGGGACACCGATGTCGGATTCAAGTATGGGTTGGTGGTGAACAAGCCACTGGTGCTCACCGCTTCCGTTGTTTTGGGCTTGCCGCTGGGCGAAACATCGGGGGGTGCCAGTGGTATCTTGCAAACGGGCGATGGCGAGTTCAATCAACTGCTGCGGGTCGATGTAAGTCACTCGTTCTATCCCCGGCCATTCTATGCTTCGGCTTACATGGGCATCAACAACCGCACCCGAGGTTTTTCGGATGAAGCCCGCTGGGGCGCAGAAGTCGGTTACACGTCTTCCCGGTTCATGGCCATCGTTAAGGTGAATGTGGTCGAGTCGTTTTTCAACGGAAATGAAAACGTGGCCAGCAACGGGGTCTTCTCCAACAATACCGAGTATGTTTCGCCCACCCTTGAATGGGCATACCGAGTTAATGAAACGATGGGCATAACGCTGTCGGCCGGCTATGCGTTTTCGGGTCGTAATATCTTGGCATCGCCTAATTATGGGGTAGGGCTGTTTTACAAATTAGTGCCACCCAGAAAATAACGTTCTCTTTTGGGGCGATTTTCCGCCCAAAGCACAATACCTATTGGCAGAAGGACTATTTTTGCCGCTCGTTAAGAAATACCCGCAAAAGGAACATTTCTGTCCGAAAATGGTAACCCTTTTTGCGTGTTTTTCCGTTAACATTCGCGTATGGCCGAGAAAAGCAGTGTTTTTGATATGATCGGACCCGTGATGATCGGCCCATCCAGTTCACATACCGCGGGGGTCGTTCGCATTGCGCGGGCGGCCATCCAGATACTCGGTGGCATACCCGACCAGGCGGAGATTGTCTTCTACAATTCCTTTGCACGCACGTATGAGGGTCACGGCAGTGATCGCGCCATCGTAGCTGGGCTCATGGATTTCCGGCCAGACGATGAACGTATCCGCGAAGCCCTTGAAATAGCGGACCAACGCGGCCTTCGATACACCTTTAAGTCGGTGGGCAATGCCTCCACCTTACACCCCAACTCCATCCGCCTCAAATTGAAGCGCGGGGTGCGCGAAGTGGAAGTGCTGGGCGAAAGCAAAGGGGGCGGCATTATCAACATTGCCGAGGTGAACGGCCTGCGGGCCGATTTTACGGCCAATTTGTACACACTGGTCATTTTTGCAGCAGACACCAAGGGGTCTATTGCCTTCATCGCCAACATATTGGCTCACGATGACTGTAATATTGCCACCATGAGCGTATCGCGCAAAGGCAAGAACGACATGGCGTGCTTGGTTATCGAAATGGATTCCGGCATCAAAACGGTAACATTAAACTACCTGCGGAGTCTTAACTGGGTAAAAGAGGTTATTTATATCACTGACATAGGATTATGATGAAACGGTTCGCTTTGTTTTTTTTGATGGCCTGCCCGTTGGCGGCCATAGCCCAACCCCGGAAATTGACGCTGAAAGAGTGTGTCGATATTGCGCTGGAACGAAACCTCAATATCCAGCGTAGCAAAAATAATGTGGACATATTCGAGGCCAGTTTGTTACAGGCGAAAGCTGCGTTTCTCCCTACCGTGAATGCGGGCGGAGCCTACGGTCAGAATTTTGGTCGTGCGCTAAACCCGGTAACCAACCAATTCTTGAATCGGAACAATAACACCATCAACATCCAAGGGATAGGTTCCCTCAATGTCTTCAACGGGTTGCGGGTACAAAACACCTTTAAGCAAAGCCAACGCGATGTGGTGGCCGCAGATAAGGATTTGGCGAAAGCAAAAAACGATGTCACGTTGAACGTGATCACACTTTTTGTCAATGTGGTTTTGAACAAAGAGCTCTTCGAGAATGCACGGTTTCAGCTGAATTCCAGCCAGGCGCAATTAGACCGGATCAAACGTCAGGTGGCCGCGGGTGCGTTGCCGCTGGCCAACGAGCTCAATCAGGAAGCACAGGTCGCTTCAAACGAAGTAAATCTGATCAATCAGGAAAATGTTTACACACTCTCGCTGTTGCAATTGAAGCAAGCATTGCTGATTCCGGCCGCGGAGGAAATTGAAGTCCAGGCTCCGGAGGTATCGGTGGATGATTTGGTGTTAGATCAGAAAGCCGAAGAGATTTATCGCATCGCGTTGCAGAACATGCCGGAGGTGCAGAGTGCCCAACTCAAAGTGGAAAGCAGCGAGTTTGCGTTGCGGGCCACGCGGGGTACCTATTTGCCCCGGTTGACGTTAAACGCCTCCGCCCAGTCCAATTATGCCAGTGCTTCGGATGGGCCTCTGTTTAGAACCGGAGATAACCTGCTGCTCACCGCCACGCCCGTTGGGCAGGTGGGTACAGGGGCCATCGTGCCACCGGGTGATCCGCGTGCGGTCTATTTTTTTCAACAAGAGCGCATCTTGGTATCGGATAGTTATGGCGTACGCCCACAGTTGGAAGACAACTTATTTAAGGCCGTCAGCATTAACTTAAACATCCCCATTTTCAACGGCCTGCAAACCCGTGCCAGCGTACAACGCGCCATCATCCAAAAGGAAAATGCCGAAATAGCCGTGTTGGAGACGCAAAACACGCTGCGTCAAACCATCGAAACGGCCTACAACGATGCGCTGGCATCCTCGAAAACGTATAACTCAAGCCTCAAACAAGTACGGGCGCAAGAAGAGGCCTACCGCGTCAACAAGCAGCGCTACGAACTGGGTGCCATCAACTTTGTGGAGTACAACGTATCGGAAAATAGCTTGTTTCAGGCCAAGTCGGACCTGGCGCGCGCCAAATACAACTTTGTCTTCCGCAAAAAAGTACTCGACTTCTATCAAGGAAAGGAATTAGGTTTTTAACATAGTCTCTATCATCCATGGCCAAACAAAAACAAAAATCAAACAAGGTTCTTTACATCCTCATCGGGGGCATCACGCTATTGATCGCTTTTCTGATCCTCGCTTCTTCGCAAGGGTGGATCGGCAAACCCAAAGACCTTGAAGTAGAGATGACAAAAGTGAAGCGCG
>JALONI010000114.1 GCA_025455015.1 Cyclobacteriaceae bacterium
ATTTTGAGGAATAGAAACCTTAGGGACTGGAGTTACAATGGCAGTTAATCAATTAGAAGGAATAGTGCCAGTTCGAAAATGTAATTAACAATTTAGAGTGTAATTAATAATACGAGCAATAATGCCAGCAGGCTCGTAAGAGCACATTCTGAAAACCCAGGCTGGAATGTCATTACAACCTGGAGCCGTGTTTCTTAGTCTTCGGAGATAAGGCTCAATATCCATTTCAGTAACAGAAATTTGTAAATGCATCGTACGAAAACAGCACGAACATAACGTAGCGATTCAGTCCAAGGCCACTCCAATACTGCGTAAGGCCAGCGTCAAAGCCTTCAAAAACTATCCCAATGTCTTGGTCTGTGGTCCACTGTTAGGTGCCCCACGGGCCGATGGCAAACTCCTTTCTATTAGGCCTGGATGTCGGCAGCTCATCAATTAAGTGCGCGTTGGTGGCCGTGGATACCGGCCGGTGCGTGGCGCGCGCCCAGTCGCCCGCGGAAGAAATGGCCATCCGCGCACCACACCCCGGGTGGGCCGAGCAACAGCCCGAAGACTGGTGGCAGCACACGGTGGCGGCCGTGCGCGAGGCAATACACAAAAGTGAAGCAACGCCTTCGGAGATAAAGGCCATAGGTATTTCCTACCAGATGCACGGGCTGGTAGCCATAGACCAAGAAGGCGTGCCTGTGCGCCCCTCCATCATCTGGTGCGACAGCCGGGCGGTGCCAACAGGCGAACGCGCGGCCCGGCAGTTGGGCCATCACTTTTGCCTTCAACACTATTTGAATTTGCCCGCCAATTTTACGGCTGCCAAGCTGCGCTGGGTGATGGAAAACGAACCCGGGGTATTTGAGCGCATCGCTACTTTTTTTCTGCCGGGCGACTACATCGCTTTCCGGCTCACGGGCCAGCGTACCACCACCGTGTCGGGATTGTCCGAGGCAATCCTGTGGGATTTTCGCGAGCAGCGCCTGGCCCATGAGTTGCTTAGCATGTGGGATATCCCCCCGCACCTGGTACCCCCCGTCACCGACACTTTTGGCGTGCAGGGGATGCTGACCGAAGCGGCCGCCCGGGAATTGGGGTTGCCCTCCGGCACGCCCGTTTCCTATCGCGCGGGCGACCAACCCAACAACACATTTTCATTAAATGTATTGCGCCCGGGCGAGATAGCCGCCACGGCAGGCACCTCGGGGGTGATCTACTCCGTTACGGATCGGCAAGCCGTTGATGCACACGCGCGCGTCAATACCTTCGTGCATGTCACCCACGCGCCCGCCCACCCACGCTACGGCATTTTGCTTTGCGTCAACGGCACCGGCAGCGCCAACCGGTGGCTCCGCCAAATGACCGGCATCGAAGACTATCGCGCGATGAATCACCTCGGGGCGGATGTGGGCATTGGGTCCGATGGCCTGACAGTTCTTCCCTTTGGTAATGGGGCTGAACGCCTCTTGAAAAATCAGCCGCTCGGGGCTTCTGTACAGCACGTGGATTTTAATCGGCACAGCCGCGCGCATCTGTGCCGGGCCGTGCAGGAAGGCATCGTCTTTGCGCTGGCGTATGGGCATCAAATCGTTCAGCAAGTGGGAAGTCCTACGCGCATCATCCGTGCCGGTCATGCCAATATGTTCCTGAGCCCGCTTTTTCGCGAAGCGTTTGTCAATACGCTCAACGCCCCACTGGAGTTGTTTGACACCGATGGAGCCACGGGGGCCGCGCTGGGCGCGGGCGTAGGAGCGGGCTTGTATACCACGTCAGATGCTTTTGTGGGATTGACGCGCTTATCGGTCACCGAGCCGGATGCGCGGTTGGTATCGCGGTACCAGGAGGCGTACCAAAACTGGTTGGCGGTGCTCTCATCGCACGTGACGCTATCCTGAGTAAGCCGTGATTGCCTTGCTGTTTGTTTTTGCGTGTTATCTGCTCGGCTTGCTGCTGGTGCTGCGCGGCTGGTACCGGTCTATCGAGGTGCCCCTGCCCGAACGCGTTTCCCCGACTGACGTCACGGTGCTGATCGCTTTTCGCGATGAAGTGCAAAACCTGCCCGCGTTGGTGGCCGATCTCAAGAAGCAACAACATGCCCCACGCGAGGTGATCTTAATTGACGATCATTCCGCGGATGGTTCCTTTGCACTGGCAGAGCGCTTAACCCAGGACGATGCCCGTTTCCGCATACTGCGCCTGCCGCAAGGAGAGGGAAAAAAACAGGCGATTGCCTACGGGGTCTCGCAGGCCACCACCGCTTGGATCTGCATGACCGATGCCGATGGGCGCTTGCCCGCCACGTGGCTCAGCGCGTTGCAACCTCAGTTAGCCTCGCGGCCGGCCATGGTGATCGGTCCGGTCTATCTGCCAGTGCCGCGTACCTTTCTTCAGCGCTTGCAACGGGTGGAATGGGCCAGCCTGCAAGCGGTTACGTTTGCCACTGCGGCATTGGGCAGGCCCGTTATGTGCAATGGTGCCAACCTGGCCTTCACCCAACAGGCCTTTGTGCACGCCCGGGGATATGCCGGCAATGAACACATTCCTTCCGGAGACGATGAGTTTCTGATGCGCAGCATAGGGGATGCGGGCCTGCGGGTGGCTTTTTGCAACGATGTCTCCGCAGCCGTAATCACGGCCCCTCAATCTTCGCTCTCCGCCTTGTGGCACCAACGCATCCGATGGGCCAGCAAGTGGAAACACAACCGCTCGCGGCTGGCCAAAAGGTTGGCCGTGGGCATGTTAGGTTTTCAAGTAGCGTATGTGGTGGCGGTCGTGATGGTTTGCGCGGGCAGCACGCACGCCTCCGTGCTGTTTGCCTTGCTGGGCTGTAAGTGGGTGATGGAAGCCATCGTATTGGGCGCGGTGGCGGCACACCACGGCCATCGGTTGGACGTGGCGGCCTTTGCCGCCTGGCAACTGCTATACCCGTTTTACGTGGTGGGCGTGGGACTTTTTTCATGGGCGTTCACGTACACCTGGAAGGGCCGGCAGCCGGGCAAAGGCTAGAAAAAACATCGCGGTAGTTTGGCGAAACTGCCCTGGCGTAAGCAAAATCGACTAATTTTGAACTACATGCTCACCCAAGCCACGCTTCAGCAACTCCTGGAAAAAAAAGAGCTCGAGCTCAACTCGCTCTTGGAAATCACGCAGGCGATCAACGCCAACGTGCCGGAGGAATCGCTCTACAAAATCTTTCATTTCACGCTTCGCTCAAATCTGAATATCAAGAAGTTGGCGTTATTCGTGTTGGATGAACGCTGGAACTGCAAAGTCAACTTTGGCACCCAAAATAACTTTATGCGCGAGCGGCTGGACGACCGCTTCGAGTTGATCAAAAACATCCACCAACTGTCGGAGTTTGACGGGCCCTGCGCCTTTCACGAATTCGATTTGGTGATTCCCATCTCACACAAGAGTGACACGCTTGCCCTCGTGTTTGTCGGGGGTATGGATCAACGAAGCACCCACGATCACGAGGAGGGTGTCAAGTTTATTCAGGCGTTGGGCAACATCATCATTGTGGCCATCGAAAACAAAAAACTGGCGCGCAAGCAACTGCAGCAGGAAGCCTTTCGGAAGGAGTTGGAAATCGCCAGCGATGTGCAGCAGTTCTTGTTTCCGGACAAGCTGCCCTACACCGAAGTACTAAAACTGGAGGCGAGCTACTTGCCGCACGATATGATCGGGGGCGACTACTACGATTACGTGCCCATCAACGCCAACCAGTTTTTGATCTGCGTGGCCGATGTTAGCGGTAAAGGCATTGCCGCGGCTTTGATGATGAGCAACTTTCAGGCGTCCTTGCGCACCTTGCTCCGTCAAACGCCCAACCTGCGCGACATTGTAGAGGCCTTGAACTTTCAGGTGTTGGAGAACACAAAAGGGGAGAAGTTCATCACGTTTTTTGCGGCCGTCTATGATATTGCCCTCAAAACAATGGTGTACGTAAATGCCGGGCACAACCCGCCCTTGCTGTGGCACAAAGGCAAATTAAGCCAGTTGGAAGACGGCAGCACGGTACTGGGGGCCATGCATCCACTGCCGTTCTTGAACGAAGGTTTTATCACCGGGCTGGACGACTTCACGCTGTTTGCGTATACCGATGGCTTGATCGAAACGGTCAACGAGGCGGGCGAGGAATTCGGGACGCGTTCGTTGGTAGAGTATTTCAGCTTAAACCACCGCAAAGACCTGCGCACCATCCACCAAGACATTATTGTGATGTTGGATGGATTCAAGGGGCGCAACGGCTACCGCGATGACATCACCATGTTATCGTGCCGCGTGGGTTAACTTTGTGGTGAAACCCCACGTTGGCCGTGACTTTCTTCCGCACCCCTTTTGTTCTGCCCTGGCTCTATCCTTCCTTGCGCTGGCGAATGCCGGGCAATACGAAAACGATATACCTCACGTTTGACGATGGCCCCGTACCGGAGGTGACCCCGTGGGTGCTGGAACAGCTTCGCACCTACCAGGCCAAGGCTACGTTTTTTTGTATTGGCGACAACGTGCAAAAGCATCCCCGCGTATTGGCACAGGTGCTGGCAGAGGGCCACGCCATTGGTAACCACACCTTTCACCATGTGAAAGGATGGGCCACCGGTACAGCCCAATACTGTGAAGAGGTAAAAGCCTGCGATGATGCCCTGGCCCAACACGGAGTGGGCGGGCAAACACTCTTTCGGCCCCCCTACGGGCGCATCACCCGGGCCCAGATACGCCAACTGCGTACCCGCACGGTGGTGATGTGGGATGTGCTCACACACGATTACAATGCTGCGCTAAAGGCCGAGACGATTTTGCGCGGAAGTCTGGCCGCGGTGAGAGAGGGCTCCATTGTTGTGTTCCATGACAGCCGAAAGGCGCAAAAAAACCTACAGGGTGTGCTGCCTCGCTTCTTGCAACAATGCCGTGAGCAGGGCTACGCTTTCAACGCCATGACATGGTAGGCCGCAGCACTCAACCGCTTCATCCTAACGGCTGCAAGGCATGACACCCAGGCGCGTGCTTGTCGCTCCGCTGGACTGGGGCTTGGGCCATGCCAGCCGTTGTGTGCCACTAATCCACGCCCTGTTGGCGCAGGGGCACCCAGTCGTTGTTGCTACCCGGGGCGGGGCATTGGCCCTGCTGCAACAGGAGTTTCCGGAACTGCCGGTGGTCGCGCTGCCGGCCTATGCGCCCCGCTATTCCCGGAAGGGCTCGTTGTTTACGGCTTTGTTCTTCCAACTCCCCAAATTTTTGTGGGTCATTCACCGCGAGCACCGCAGCGTGGCTCGTCTCATACAAGACCACGGCATTGATTTTGTTTTTTCCGACAACCGGTATGGCTGTTGGTCGAGGCACGTGCCCTCCGTTTTTATCACCCACCAACTGGCCATTGTATTGCCCAAGCCGCTACGCTGGGCCGAAGGATTGGTTCGCTACCTCAATCATCGTCAAATTCGAAAGTTCACCCACTGTTGGGTTCCCGATTACCCCGATCAGTCGCTGTCGGGCAAACTTTCCGATGCCCGCGGCCTGCGTGTTAACTTCATCGGGCCGTTGACGCGTTTTGAGCGCCCGTCAACTTTGACGGGCGAGTCATTGGATGTGTTGGCGATGGTTTCAGGGCCCGAGCCGCAACGCAGCCTCTTTCTGGCGCGTATCCTCGCGGTGCTGCGCGAGACGGGGTGTCACTTCCGCATTTTGGCCGGCCAGCCGGAGGAGAGTGCGTCAACCCCCGTGGAGGTGCTTCCTCATTTGCCGACAAACGCTTTACAGGAGTTAATTTTGTCGTCACGCTTGGTCATTTGCCGCTCTGGCTACAGCAGCTTGATGGATTTATCCGAGTTAGGCAAGGCCATGCTGTTAGTGCCTACCCCGGGGCAAACCGAGCAATTGTACCTGGCGGCCTGGTGGGAAGCAAACGGGTGGGCCGTCACGTGCCATCAGGAAGAGTTGTCTGCTACCCGGGTCAGACACGTCCTGCAAAACCCCCATCCCCTTCGCCCCAAGCTACCTGAGAAAACGAATTTGAATGCGTTAATTTCGCGCGTGCTGGCGCATACGCCCTAACACAGCCTTGACGGAATTGTATGTTGATTGATACCCACGCCCACATTTACGCTCACGAGTTTGAAACCGACCGGGCCGACATGCTGACCCGTGCCCGGGAGCAGGGCATCACCAAGATTTACATGCCTAATGTAGACCATGCCTCCATCGATGCCATGCTGGAAGTGGAAAGCCGGTGGCCCGGATGTGTAGCCATGATGGGCTTGCACCCTTGCTCGGTCAAAAAAGACTTTGAGAAAGAACTGTACCGGGTGGAAACGTGGCTGAACCAGCGCGCGTTTGCTGCCATTGGCGAAATGGGTACTGATTTGTATTGGGATAAAACCTTTTGGCCCCAGCAGCAAGAGGCGTTCAAGATACAAGTGGGGTGGGCCAAGCGCTACCAACGCCCGTTGGTCATCCACTGCCGCGAGTCAATTAACGAAACCTTGGATTTATTGGAGCCCCTGCAAGACGGTACCCTCACGGGCGTATTTCATTGTTTCACGGGCAACCTGCCGCAAGCCCAGCGGATGATCGCTCTGGGTTTTTACCTGGGCATTGGCGGGGTGGCCACGTTCAAAAACGGAGGGCTGGACCAAGTGCTGCCCGAAATTGATTTGCAGCACGTGGTGTTGGAGACCGACAGTCCGTATTTGGCCCCCGTGCCGCATCGCGGCAAGCGCAACGAGCCCCTGTATTTGCCATTGATTGCCCAGCGTATCAGCGAAATTAAATCAGTGCCGCTGAGCGAGGTGCAGCGCATCACCACCGCCAACGCACACCAACTTTTTGCGGCATGAACTACAAACAGATATCGATCAACACGGCCACGCCCGAGCGTGCCAAATCCCGGGTGATGCTCATTTACACCGGGGGTACCTTTGGCATGACGTACGATGGCCGCGGAGTGCTGGTGCCGTTTGATTTTTCGTTGATTCTCGAGCACCT
>JALONI010000115.1 GCA_025455015.1 Cyclobacteriaceae bacterium
GCCGATGAATGTGCGTGTCCACGGGAAAGGCAGGGATGCCAAACCATTGAGTCATCACCACAGAGGCGGTTTTGTGCCCCACGGCCGGCAGCGCCTCCAATGCCTCAAACGTCTGCGGCACTTGGCCCTCGTATTTTTCCAACAGTATCTTTGACAGCCCATAGATGCCTTTGGATTTCATGGGCGAGAGGCCACAGGGTTTGATGATCTCGCGGATTTCTTCCACGCTCATCTTCACCATGTCACGCGGGTTGTCGGCCCGTTTGAAAAGCACGGGCGTAATCTTGTTCACCCGTTCATCCGTGCATTGGGCCGATAGCAATACCGCCACCAGCAGCGTGTAGGCGTCTGTGTGATGCAGGGGCGTGTCTACCGTGGGGTAGTAATGGTCAAGCATGGCCAGAATATCGTCTACTTTGTGCTGTTTGGTCATGGGGCAAAGGTCAGTTGAATGCCGCGAATACCGCTGTCGCGACATGGCTTTCTTCCTTAACACGGCACGCCAGGCTTGGTTCTCATCGCCTTCGCTGCCTTTTCCTATATTTGCCTCCCTATTTTAACGGGTAGATGAACGAAGTGAAAATCACCTTGCCCGATGGAAGCATTCGTACGTTTCCGTCTGGCGTTACAGGCATGGACGTGGCCAAAAGCATCAGCGAAGGATTGGCCCGGAATGCCTTGGCCATTGAGATCAATGGTGAAATCCGCGATTTGAGTCGCGTTATCGCGCACGAGGCCGCCATCAAGATATTGACGTGGAACGATGCGGGCGGCAAATATGCGTTTTGGCACAGCTCCGCTCACTTGTTTGCCGAAGCACTGGAAGCACTCTATCCGGGTGTGAAATTTGGGATCGGCCCGCCCATCGATAATGGCTTCTACTACGATGTTGACCTGGGCGATCAGCCCTTTGGTGATGCCGAATTGACCGCGGTGGAAAAGAAGATGGGCGAACTGGCGAAAACCAACAGCGTGTTTCAGCGCAGGGAGGTTTCCAAAGCCGAGGCTCTGGCCTATTTCACCCGGAAAAACGACCCTTACAAGCTGGAACTCATCCGCGATTTGGCCGATGGCTCGATCACGTTTTACCAGCAGGGCCAGTTTACCGACCTCTGCCGCGGGCCGCACATCCCGTCTACCGGCTTCATCAAGGCCATCAAACTGACGAACGTGGCGGGTGCCTATTGGCGCGGCAACGAGAAAAATAAGATGCTCACCCGTGTCTATGGCATTACCTTCCCCAAGCAAAAGGAATTGGATGAGTATCTGCACCTGCTGGAGGAAGCCAAAAAGCGCGACCATCGCAAGTTGGGTAAAGAGTTGGAGTTGTTTGCCTTTTCAGAGAAAGTAGGCATGGGGCTGCCGCTTTGGCTGCCCAAGGGAACGATCTTGCGCGAGCGACTGGAGCAATTTATGCGCAAGGCCCAGATAAAGGCCGGTTACGATCCAGTGGTGACGCCCCACATCGGAGGCAAAAACCTGTACATCACCTCCGGGCATTATGAAAAATATGGAAAGGACTCCTTTCAGCCCATACGCACGCCCGATGAGGGCGAAGAGTTCTTGCTCAAACCCATGAACTGCCCGCACCACTGCGAGATTTACAAAGTAAAACCGCGGTCGTACAAAGATTTGCCCATCCGGCTGGCCGAGTTTGGAACGGTGTACCGCTACGAGCAAAGTGGCGAGTTGCATGGGCTGACCCGCGTGCGCGGCTTCACCCAGGACGATGCCCACATTTTTTGCCGCCCCGAGCAGGTCAAGGAAGAATTCGTGAAAGTGATTGACCTGGTGCTCTTTGTGTTCCGCTCGCTCGGCTTTGAGAACTACACGGCCCAGGTGTCGCTGCGCGATCCACAAAACAAAGCAAAGTACATTGGGTCCGATGAGCTGTGGGACCGGGCCGAGCGCGAGATACAGGAGGCGGCCGATGAACGTGGCCTGAAGACTGTGGCTGTGCAAGGCGAGGCAGCTTTTTATGGCCCCAAGCTTGATTTTATGGTGAAGGACGCGCTGGGCCGCAGTTGGCAACTGGGCACCATTCAGGTTGACTACAACCTGCCGGAGCGTTTTGAACTCGAATACATTGGTTCCGACAACCAAAAACACCGGCCTGTGATGATCCACCGCGCGCCTTTTGGCTCCATGGAGCGTTTTGTGGCGGTTTTGATCGAACATTGCGCGGGCAATTTCCCCCTCTGGCTGGCCCCTGAGCAGATTGCCGTGCTGCCGATTTCCGAGAAATTCAACGCATACGCGGAAGAAGTTGTCAACTACTTGAAAAACAGAGATATACGAGGTTTTTTGGATGACCGTGACGAGAAGATCGGGCGCAAGATTCGCGATGCTGAGGTGACCAAAGTTCCCTACATGTTGATTGTGGGCGAAAAAGAGGTGGCCGAACGCAAGGTGGCGGTGCGCAAACACGGGGAGGGCGACAAAGGAGCCGTGTTTTTGGAGGAATTTGCCAATGCCTTCGCGGCCGATTTTGCCATGCCGCAGTAAATTTTGTGGAAAACAGTAATTGTTAGATATTTGCAGCCTTGTTCGCAAAAAGCGGGCAGGAAGAAAAGTAACTAAACCCAGTAAGTGGCAATCAATACAGGAGGTTTCGGTAGTCGCCCGGGTGGGCCAGGAGGCCCCAGGCCCGGTGGGCCCGGGCAACGGGGCGGTTTCAGAGGGCGCGTCAAAGAAGAGCCGTATCGCGTAAACGAGCGCATATTGGCGCCTCGCGTGCGCGTGGTGGGCGAGAACATCAAAGTGGATGTGTACCCTACCGCGGTAGCGATCAAGATGGCGCAAGAGCAAAACCTCGACTTGGTAGAGATATCTCCCAATGCCGATCCTCCGGTGTGCAAGATTGTTGATTACTCCAAGTTTAAGTACGAGCAGAAAAAGAAGCAAAAGGAGATTAAGGCCAATGCGCAAAAGACGGTTGTCAAAGAAATCCGTTTTGGCCCCAATACCGATGACCATGACTTCAACTTTAAAGTGAAGCATGCGCAGAAGTTTCTGCAAACCGGTGCCAAGGTGAAGGCCTATGTGCATTTTGCCGGCCGTTCCATCGTGTACAAAGAGCGTGGCGAGATATTGCTGCTCAAGTTTGCACAAGAACTGGAAGAGCACGGGAAAGTGGAGGAGATGCCACGGCTGGAGGGCAAACGCATGTACATGATGGTGGCCCCCAAAGGAAAGAAGTAGAAACAGTTTTTAAATAGAAGTCGAATGCCAAAGTTAAAGACAAAGTCAGGGGCCAAGAAGCGCTTCAAGATTACCGGCACCGGTAAGATCAAGCGCAAACGGGCGTACAAGAACCACATCCTGACCAAGAAAGAAACCAAGCAGAAGCGTAGACTGGGCCACAAGGCTATCGTCAGCAAAGTAGACGAGCCCAACATCCGGTTGATGTTTCCGTATTCGGTTTAAGTAGGTTCATCCATGTTCAACCCGGTAGTTGGCCCCTAAGCGTTTGGAAGGGTTTTCCGAAACGCCACCTACCAAAAACAAAAAGTTATGCCACGTTCAGTAAACAGTGTTGCATCCCGCGCCCGCAGAAAGCGCATCCTCGAATTGGCCAAAGGTTTTTTTGGCCGCAAGAAAAACGTATGGACGGTAGCCAAGAATGCCGTTGAAAAAGGCTTGGTGTATGCCTACCGCGACCGCAAAGCCAAAAAACGTGATTTCCGCGCCTTGTGGATTGCCCGTATTAACGCGGGCGCCCGCATGCATGGCATGTCGTACTCGCAGTTTATGGGCAAGATCAAAACGGCCGGTATCGACCTCAACCGCAAGGTATTGGCCGACTTGGCCATGAATCACCCCGAGGCGTTTGAGGCCGTGGTGAAAAAACTCACGTAAACCAACGCAATATCGATGTTACAGGAAAAGGGCCCCGAGCCCTTTTTTTGTGCGCGCGAAGGGCGCCCAAATCAAAGACCGCCCGCGCTGTTACTTTTTTGATGAAAAAAAACCTTTGGAAATGAGCACCCCCAAAAAGATATTTCTGGCAGCCGGTGTGGTATTTTTTGCCCTGTTGTTTTACGCCAGCTATGACATTGCCACGCGCACCACGTTTCCCGGTTCCAAGCCGCAGTTGAAAGAACGCATCAAAAAGCAATTTCTGCAGCCCGACACACTGGTGTACCCCAAGCCTGACAGCGCGGCTGCCGTTCAACGGTGAATTTGGCAGTTTGCCTACAAAATAATCCAGTGGTCGGTACCGCGTTTGCTTGCCAGGCCGCTCCGAATACCTTTGAATCAGATTAAAGCCAACTATAGACAAGATTATCCCCTGGGGTCAAGGACTTTGGGGGATTTTCTTTTATAGGGCATTGTCATTATCTTTCTCACACTAAACTCCCCACCCATGAAACAAGTCGCCTTACTGCTCATGATCGTCATGCTGGGGAATGGTTGTGGCAGCAACGACAGTGCTGAACGCGTGAGCTGCGCCACGGCCGGATTGACGCTGTCCGTTTCGGCTGTGATCAACGCCACCAGTTGTAAGGCCGTGGATGGGAGCATCACCGTAAGGGCCAGCGGGGGCACAGGCCCTTATGATTTTAACCTGAACGGAGGCGTGTTTCAAACCAATCCCCGCTTTGATGATGTGGGCCCTGGCACGTATGCCATCAAAGTGAAAGACCTCAACGGGTGTGAGGCCTCCATTGAGGCAACCGTGGCCGCGCCCAATTCCGATCTGAGTGCGCAAGCCTCGGCCGTAGTGGCAGACAACTTATGTGTTGCAGACAATGGCTCGTTGCAACTGGCGGCCACCGGTGGGGCGGCCCCGTATCAGTTTAAGTTGCCAGGCGGTGTTTTCTCCGATGCCACCACGTACAATAACCTCAAACACGGAACCTACGCTGTGATCGTCAAAGACGCCAACGAGTGCCAAGTGACCGTATCGCTAACGGTGCCGCGCGGTAATACGGGCATCAGCTACCAAACGGAGATAAAACCAATTTTTGAAGCTACCTGCATCCGTTTTTCCGGCTGTCACGGCCCGGGTACAGGCCCTCGCGATTGGACCAATTTTGCCAACGTGAAGCGCGAAGCCACGCTCATCAAAACGCGCACCGGTAACCGCAGCATGCCCATCAGCCCCGCGCCCTCGCTAACGCAACAACAAATAGACGTCATTGCGTGTTGGGTGGATGATGGAGCCAACGAAAACTGATTTGCACACATGCGCTTAATTTTGTCATGGATACTGGTGGGCGGCTGCGCGCTGTCGCTTTCGGCCCAAAAGTACATTTCCGAAAAGTCCGTGGTTTCGTTTTTTTCCGATGCCTCCATTGAAGACATCAAAGCCGAAAACACCAAAAGCACCAGCCTGCTTGACATGGCCTCCCAAGACATCGCCTTTTCGATTGTCATCGCAGACTTCAAATTCGACAAGAAGTTGATGCAGGAGCATTTCAACGAAAAATACCTGGAGTCCGAGAAGTATCCCAAATCTACCTTTGCCGGCAAAGTGGTGGGCTTTGTGCCGGGCACCGGGGGGAAGCAAAATGTAACGGTAAAGGGGCGGCTGACCATTCACGGAGTAACCCGCGAGGTAGCCGTGCCGGGCGCCATGGAAGTGGCCGGGGACAAAATTGTCGCCAACGCCAAATTCATTGTGACGTTGGAGGACTACAACGTACCACGCCCGCAGCTTTTGTGGAAAAACATTGCCGAGCAAGTGGAAGTGACTGTCTCGTTTACGTACAAGCCGTATGAAAAATAATCTGTGGAGTGTTGCCCTGTTTGTGTCGCTTTCCGTGGCGGCCCAAGATGATTTGCTGCGCCAGTTGGAGGCGGCAACCGAGCCAAGCACTCAGTACACCATCCAAACCTTCAAGTCTACCCGGTTGGTAAACAGCCAAACGGTTGAAAGCAAGAGCCAGGGCGAGCTGGAGTTTATCTTCGCACACCGCTTTGGGCTCATCAACGATGGCATTTACGAGCTGTTTGGTCTCGATCAGGCGTTTGTGCGCCTGGGCTTGGAATATGGCCTTACCGACCGGCTGGGCATCGGTTTTGGCCGCAACTCGGTGGACAAGACCATGGATGTGTACGGCCGCTATAAGGTGCTTCGCCAAAGCACGGGTGTTAAAAATATGCCCATTACGCTTACCGCCTTTGCCAACATGGCCGTGGAAACAGCACCCCGAAACCGGGACCTGCCGGAGCCGTTGTCGTTTGAAGACCGGACATCATACACCGCGCAAGTACTGGTGGCACGCAAGTTTACCGACAAGCTTTCGCTTCAACTCATGCCCACGCTGGTTCACAAAAACACCGTGGATCGCACCCTGGAGAGCAACGACCAGTGGGCGCTGGGGGCCGGTGGCCGCTATAAAGTATCGCGCAGCATTGCGCTGACGTCCGAGTATTACTATCGCTTTGATGTGCCTGCCGCCAGCCCGTATTTCAATGCCTTTGGCGTAGGGGTGGATATTGAAACGGGCGGGCACGTGTTTCAATTGGTGCTCACCAATGCTCGCGGACTCACCGAACGCGCCATCTTCACAGAAACCACCGGAAACCTGGCGGAGGGAGACCTGCATTTTGGTTTTAATGTGACGCGTACCTTCCAACTCAAAAAAGAGAAATAGGCGTCTTTTTTTGCCGCCAACCGCACTTTTTTCGTTCTTCGCTGCCTAATCGTTGGCTCCCTTGCTGCTCGCCTCCATCGTAGTCTATCTCCTTGCCACGCTTGCCATCGGCTATTGGGCCTCGCGCAAGGTCAAAACCTCGGGCGATTTTATGCTGGCCGGCAGAAGTTTGCCCATGGTGCTGAGTGCGTCTGCGTTGTTTGCCACCTGGTTTGGCTCCGAAACGGTTTTTGGTGCCTCGTCTGAGTTTTTGAAGGGGGGGGTGTTGGGCGTTATTGAAGATCCCTTTGGGGCGGCTCTTTGCCTGTTGTTGTTCGGTCTCTTTTTTGCGCGCAAAC